>JBLYYN010000211.1:0-8730 GCA_048550535.1 Gammaproteobacteria bacterium | reverse complement strand
TCCAGGTAAAAATTATTGCCACTGAAGTGCACTTCCGCGTACTGATAAACTCGATTGAAAATGCCGTTCAAGCGATGTTTTACTTCGTGCTCATAGAATAGAGGGGTCTGGTAGAGCAGGTCCTCAGCCGAATTGAATACAACTTTGGTTTCACCCTCTTTTGTTCTGGCTTCGGTGAGGCCACCCAGTACGAATTCGGGGAACAGGCGATCGCGGCATTTTTCCAGATAACAGCGATCTGCCATTTGGGCAATCAGATCTGCAGTACCAATCATATAGCCCAGCAAATGATAGCGGGCATGGGGTAGCTGGATATTTTCCGGTGACACTTCATAACCAGTGTAATGCACCATGTTGGCGGCAATTTCACCGTACTGTCCAAGCCTGATCATGGTCAGGTATTTGCGTAAAAAAGTGGCGCTGCGGGTAACGTGGATTCGAGTGTATTCTGCACCATTGATATGGTTTTTATCATCGGTTTCGCGAATATAACCCGAGTCGTGGAATAGCGCGGTGATGATGGCAACGATGGTGTTTTCGGCGCCTAGATCATGGGCTTTGTTTTTCTGTTCATGACCGTCAATCAGGCGGCTGAGTGCCAGGGTCATATCCAGCGTATGTTGTTTGTCGTGGTAGAGGGTGTCGCAACCATTGTAGCCTTCGAAATAGCCTTCGAATAAATTGTCAAAGTCTTCAAAGGCTCTACGAATCAGCGCTTCATCGGCATTGTGGTAACAGTTCCTAATGATATCACAGACCACATTGCACACCGCCAGGCTATCGGACACCTTTACAGTATTGGTTACATCGAATTCAGATTGGCGATTTTTCATGGGGGGCTGGTCATTCATCATTTGGTATGCAAATGCTACCTAAATTGGTGGCCATGTGTATGTGAGTTTGGTCACATCCGTCTGGAGGTGGGTGTAGAAAAATGCGGCGTTATTCACAAAACAGGGGGAAACACCTCATAGTGTCATTATTTCGACAATTATTTACGGGTATGAGTGAAGATGCCATCCCAGTTTTCGCCCGGTGGGTGGGCGCGGAAATAAGCGATTCTATCCAGATAGATTTTATAAATACGCCGATCAGGTTCCTGCTGGTTCAGGGCAAAAATTTCCTGTTCCGCATCGTCCCACTTTTGTGCACGGTAGAGGCTCAAAGCATGATGAAACTGTTTTAAGGACTGGCGGGTATTTTTGTCGATACCTTCGATGAAGCCCAGAGGTTCGTAAATGGTCACCGGTTTGTCCTTGCCTTTTACTTTTACCAAATCCAGCTCGCGATATTCGAATTCAGGTACGGCATATCGGGTGGTTTCAGAGGTGATAATTTCCACGCCATAGGTTTTGGTTAGACTTTCCATTCGTGAACCCAGATTCACCGCATCTCCCAGAACGGTATAATCAACCCGGAACTCGGATCCTTTATTGCCTACATTCATCGGACCCGAATTAACTCCAACACCTATGTGAATTTCAGGCCAGCCTCGTTGATGAAATTCCTGGCGCATCTGTTTCATCAGGTTCAGCATTTTCATACCTGAAACCAGGGCATTACGGGCATGATTATCATCGTGCAGAGGGGCACCCCAGAACGCCATCACGGCATCGCCCATGTATTTGTCTATGGTGCCACGGTTCTGGTGAATGGCTCTTGTCAGTGGTGTGAGGAAAGCGTTGATGAATTCCGTGAGCTCCTTAGGCTCCATATTTTCCGAGATGGTGGTGAAATTTCTCACGTCGGTAAACAGCACACTCATGTCACGAATTTCACCATCGAGATTAATTTCCTTGAGATTTTTGCTCATTTCATCCACCAGGTCGGGTGGTACATACTGGCCAAATAGATGAGTGATCTTGCGTTTGCCACGGGACTCGACGAAGAAGCCATAAGTCATGTTCAGACCATAGAGTAATAAAATGAGCAGCAGAGGAGAGGCCGCAGGAACCACCATATTAAGCCCCGACCAGGCGTAGAAATCGAAAACCACCATGACCGTGGCTATGCCCAGAGTAACTACGCTACCCCATATTGGACTCATAATGGGTAAAATAAAGGTCAGACTGAATCCGATGATGAGCAGCAGCAGGACTTCATAGGCTAGCAGGTATTCCGGTTTGTGCTTGATGGTTTGATCCAGTATGCCCTGGATTATATTGGCGTGGATCTCTACGCCGGGGAAAGATGCCTGCAGAGGCGTGGTGCGTAAATCACGCAGGCCGGCGGCACTGGTGCCGAGCAAAGCGATTTTGTTGGCCAGTTTCGAGCGCGGGATATTATTATTCAGTACATCGATGGCTGAAATATATTCAAAACTGTATTGTTTTCCAATATAAGGAATCAGGGCTCCGGCATCGGCATCTACCGGTATGGCGATTTCGCCGACAAAGATCCATTCCAGAAAATTCAGTTCCAGCGATGATTCGTCGACATTGCCGATTCCCAGACGTATGACATTGTTCTTCAGGGCTGCTCGCGCCACGGCCAGGGACAGGGATTCATATATCTGGCCATGGTATTCCTGTAGCATGGATACACGTCGGAAAATGCCATCTTCATCCAGTAAGGGATTGTCGAAATAACCGGCGGTGAGTGCACTGTCCTGCAGTACCTTGATATTGGCCGAGTAGCCCTCGGCACGACTGAAAGCAAAGCGATCGATGATTTCCTGGGTGAAATTG
Organism: Gammaproteobacteria bacterium; assembly: GCA_048550535.1. Classification (GTDB taxonomy): domain Bacteria; phylum Pseudomonadota; class Gammaproteobacteria; order SZUA-229; family SZUA-229; genus CBDULX01. The sequence goes on along the minus strand of JBLYYN010000211.1, from coordinate 6,043 downwards.
GGAATGGGCTCTGGTAATACACCTTTACTGAGGTTTTTATTGTCAAGATCGAAAACTATGCCGAGAACGGTATTACGCTGGGCCAGTGCATCGGCAAAGCGTTGATCACGATTCAGGGTTTGCGCAGCACGATTATAAATTGACTTGAACTGGGGATGCTGTGCCAGTTTGCTATTGGCCAGTTGCAGCAGATACTGGTCGCTGGGGTCTTCGTCGTTTTCGGCAAATAGAATATCGAAGCCGAGGACCCGTATGTTATAACGGTCGAACAAATTATCGACTATCTGGGCCAGAATGTTACGGTCCCAGGGCCACTGCCCGATTTCACTGAGGCTTTTTTCATCAATGTCGATGATGACCACTTTTTTATCGACATTGTCTGGCAGGGTCATGCGCAGTCGAAAGTCGTAAGTCAGGTTTTCCAGGGTATGAAGGATTGGGATGGGAAAATTATTACTGGCGTGAAGGATAAACAGGAATGTAAATACAATACCCAGTCCATATCTCAGGATGCGTTGTTTCAGCACTCATATCCCCTAGTGTTTTCTTACTTATTTAATGAATAAGACCATAGCAGAGAAGCAGATCAAGTTCCATGATCAGATAAATAGTCGCGGCTGATCGTATCAGTCAACGGTTTTTTTATATAAAATGCAGGTTCACAAGATTTATTAGTCAGGAGCATCTGATGTCTGAAGCAGGGGAAATATTACTGGGCGTGAACATTGACCATGTCGCCACCTTACGCCAGGCTCGTGGTACACGCTATCCCGATCCTGTGCATGCCGCATTGCTGGCAGAACAGGCGGGTGCTGACAGTATTACTCTGCATCTTCGGGAGGACCGTCGGCATATCCAGGAGCGGGACGTATTAGCTCTGAAAAATATGCTGTTGACTCGGATGAATCTGGAAATGGCGGTTACTGAAGATATGCTAGCCTTTGCTGAAAAAATTCAGCCGCAAGATTGTTGCCTGGTACCGGAACGACGTCAGGAACTGACTACGGAAGGTGGCCTGGATGTGGTGAGTCAGGAGTCCAGAATCAAACAGGCATGTGCTCGATTAGCAGAAGCCAATGTTAAGGTTTCCCTGTTTATCGATGCCGATATCTTACAGATCGAAGCGGCAAAACGTTGTGGTGCACCGGCAATCGAAATTCATACTGGCCATTTTGCAGATGCAAAAAATCGTGAACAACATAAAAAAGAATATAAAAAAATCATCGAGGCTGTGGCCCTGGGGCACGAGCTGGGATTGCAGGTCAATGCCGGGCATGGCCTCAATTATCAAAATGTAAAAGCCATTGCCGGAATATCCAATGTTATTGAACTGAATATTGGTCATGCAATTATTGCCGAAGCGGTATTTATCGGTCTAGAGCAAGCGGTGAGCAAAATGAAGCGATTGATGGTGGAATCTCGCAGCTAGGCTGTGATCCTGCTTAGACTGAGATCACTGTCTCTGCTGATGATAATCAATCAGCTCATCGATGGCTGTTAGCAGGTCATTATAATGATCGTCCAGGTCGTCCACTTGCTGTGTGTCTATTAAATTCTCAAGCTCCCTCGCTCTGATTCTCAGCATAGGAACACCACAGTAACTGGTTGCACCATGAAGTTTATGGGTAACCTGTTTTAGTTGTGATATGTCATTTTCATGTCTCGCCAACTCGATTCTTGATTTGTGCTCCGGTAGTTCCTTAATCAGCATGCCCAGTAGCTCTTCTGCTAATTGTGAATTACCACCTGCCAGACTGGTTGCTTCATCAGGGTCGTAGATAAGTGGATTATCTGTTTCATAACTGACTGTGTCTTCTGCTATTTTATCGACGTCGGGTGCAGGCATTAACCAACGATCTATAATATCGAATAGCTGTGATTCCGTAATGGGTTTGATTAAAATGTCATTCATGCCGGTCTTATAGACATTGATTTGCTCTTCTGGCATGGCATTGGCGGTCAGTGCGATAATTGTCGATTTATTACATGGATTATCGGTATTTCGTATGTGTTCGGTTACCTGGAATCCATCGTACTTAGGCATATGAAGATCCATCAGGATCATGTCGTAGATATTATTATCGGTCAGTTCAATAGCCTGCTCACCATCATTGGCAGAGCTTACGCGAATACTATGATTCTCTAGTAAAGAGCGTGCCAGCTTGATATTTATTGGATTGTCATCAACGATGAGTATGTGCAGGTCCTGAAGTCTTTTGGATATTTCATTGTCTATTGAAATATTAAAATTATCACTGGTCGCTGTTGCATCATTCTGACTCACCAGATTATATAGTCGCTGTTTCAACTGGTTTTGCCGCAGACAGCGATAAATGATATTTTCCAGGCCATTATTAGCGATATTCCGTATTTCATGATTGTCATAGGCGCTGGCAAGAGTGATGTAAGGAAACTTGCCTGTATTTAGCGTTTTAGCCAAATTCTGGATAGAGGTTGTATTGTGTATGTTTTTTCTGTTGACGCCTGCAATAATGGCTGACACCTGTGCCGTCTCCATCAGCGTCACCAGCTTGTCGATACGTCCAGTTTCCAGGGTCTTTACGCCAATACTGTCCAGCAAGGGACGGATGGCAACCCTGTTCTGGGCAATGGTTTCAAACAGGATAACGGTTTTATTAAGAGGAGGGAGTGCTGGTTCAAGCGCTTTCTGCACATCACTCAACTTGAAGGGTATGGACAACCAGAAAGATGAACCTTTGTTGATTGTGCTTTCAAAACCTATGTCGCCATCCATTAACTCTGCCAGCTTTTTAGATATTACCAGACCAAGACCCGTGCCTCCGAATTTCCGACTAATGGAAGTATCGGCCTGAGTGAATGCTGTAAACAGACGTTGTTTATTAAGTTCGTCCATACCTATGCCGGTATCATTGACGGTGAACTTAAGATTGATTTTTTGCCGATTTATGTCATTGATTATAATACGCACAATGACATGGCCCTTATTAGTGAACTTCACTGCATTACTGATGAGATTGACCAGAATCTGTCTCAATCTTGTCGGGTCACCGTCGAGCATACAAGGTATATCGAGGTTAGGGATATAAATCAGTTCTATATCTTTTTTATATGCCATGGGGGCAAACATAGAAAGAATTTCATCCATAACTTCGTGCAAATTAAAGCTAACCGTTTCAATATTGAGTTTGCCTGATTCGATTTTTGAAAAATCGAGAATGTCATTGATAATCGTCAGCAGATTACTGGCTGAACTGTGAATGGTGTTGACAAAGTCTTTCTGTTTGTCATCTAGTCTGGTTTTTGTCAGTAGTTCAGTAAAACCCAGTACGCCATTCATAGGTGTTCTAATTTCATGACTCATATTAGCCAGAAATTCCGATTTGATTCGGCTGGCGGATATAGCCTGATTACGTGCCAGGTCCAGTTCTATATTCTGGATTTCCAGTTCTTCAAGTGTACGTTTGAGCTGGGCGGTTGATTTTTCCACCTGGATTTGCAGGTTTTGACGAACTTGCTGTATTTCTTCGGCCATGGTATTCACGCCATGTTCCAGTGAACCAATTTCACCGCCAGAGTCGATACTGATTGGTGTATTTAGATTTCCCTGAGCGATTTGTTTTACCGCATTAGTTAAGCGTTGTATGGGGTCCACCACACTATGGCTGATACGGATGGCAAGAAAAGCTGTTATGATCAAACCGATAAAGGTAATAAAAATACCTTTAATAATAATATCCAGTTGTTGGGCTCGTGTTGATAAGGTCGATAGAGTGATATCAACATAGCCAATTAAAGTAGGTGTGTCCTGGATTAGTTGAAAAGAATCTTCTATGTATTCACCATAGTCATCAATTTCAACTGCCGTGGTAGTGATAGGGGCGCGAAGCTTAAGTAGTTTTTCATCGACTAATAATGCCAGGAATGAATGCTTTTTGTCTGCGCCTAGAGTTTTGGACTTACTGATAAGGTCTTCACCGTAGGCATTGCTAATAGTGATATTTATAACATCATTCTCAAGCAGGCTTTTGCTGATCAAGCCTTCCAGTATTTCCATGTTGCCAGAGAAAACACCATGTTCACAGGCCGGGGCGAGTAGATTAGTGAGTGATTCACCTTTGGTGAGTAATGATTCTTCTATGTAGGTTATGCGGTTGTAATTAAAATAAAATGCCAGTGAAAAGGCAATGAATAATGTTGGTAATAGTGCCAGTGATAATACTCGCTTTTTGATGCCCCAGTTATTCATTTTGTTTGCTCAAAGTTTTTTATTAGTTCAAGTAACTCGCTGTCGCTTTTTATGTTGATGCCCAGTGTGCGAGCAACCTGCAAGTTTGTAGCAATGGAGTAATATATAGGATAGTTAAGTGTTTGTTTGAACTCTTTTTTGTCAATGAAGTCGGCAGTGATTTCACTAGCGTGCAGGCTTATTTGTTCCGTTGTGGAGTATACTGCAGCCAATGCTCCGGATTTAACATAGGATTTCGAGAAGCCTATAACCGGCATATTATTTCGGTAGCTTATTAATAAAATCCCTCTTATGGTTTTCCGGTTGAATGCAACGGGATCTGGTAAGGATAAAATCGTATCGCTATTGTTAATCAGGTTTTTGATCGAGGGTATCAGTAAGTCATCGTTATCGATATGTTCTACGGCGATATCAATATTTAAATTCCTGGCAGTGTCAGTGATTGATGCTAATTGTTTCCCGGAATATGGGCCAAGCAGGAATCCAATTATTTTACCTGTGCCCAGCAAATATCGACTGAAAATAATCTGCCGTTGTAAAGGTTGGTCGAGAAAGACCACTGCCCAGGGCGACTGGTTCTTCTTTAGGGATTTTAGCCTTTCTAGTGATTGTGTGGGGATTAGGAGGCTGAGGATTGGGGTGTCGATGTTTTGTTCAAAAATATGTTTGCTGGCCACGCTTCCCAGTGCAATGATGAGCTTATGTTGTTGTGCTTCAGTTTTAGATAAATTGTTGTTCTGGTCGATTATTTTAATTTTTGTAGTGATATTTTTCTGTTTGAGTTCGATATTTAAGCTCTCGATAAGCCTGTTGCTAAATGTTTTGTTGCTTGAGCCAACGATGAGTACGGATGTTTCCTGGGAATAAGCGATTTCTGGTATAAGCAGGCTGATAATCAGGATTAAAAAACTGGCGCAGGATAAAGCAGGCAATCCTTGAAGCTGTGTTCGCCTGTAGTATCGATTTATTGTATTGCACTGTTTAAACAATTAGATTTCCTATCTGTATCATTGTGCATTCTGGGCTGTTGTTAATTAAATAAATAACTTATTTCCAGGTATGTGCGCATATCCTGTAGACTGCCATAAGCACTGATGCTGGTGTCTTCTGCGATAGTGGTCAGGCTGGAATCAGTGTATTTGGTTTTGTTGTAGTCATAATAATCTTCAAGCAGGTTTTGTATTGTTAGTGCAAGTTTAAGTTGGTTGCTGCCATGGCTATAGGCCTTGCTGATATTGAAATCCAGCTTGTTATAGGCTTGTGCTGATCTGTCACTAAAGTATGGGCTGCCTGATCCGGTTCGATCGGTCCAGTCCATTTCGCCGACACGGAAAAAGTTTAAGCTGGTAGTGAGATTATCCGGCCAGTGTTTAATCATCATCAGGCCATAACTATTGGTGGGTGCGGATACTTCATAGCGCCTGTTATCACCAGGGTTTCCTATAGGGTCGATCAATTCTGCCTGAATATCTATATAGGCATAATAAGCATATACCCTGAAGTGTTTGGAGTGTTGATAATCCAGGGCAATTTCCAGGCCTTGCATTTCAGTTTTGTGGCTGTTGACTATATATTTAGCTTCCCCATCATAGTTGTCTTCAGGTGCGGGCTGTGGGTTGCTACTTGAAGTGTCACTGATTAGCTTATCGGTTTTGTCTCTGAATAACTTTGCATCAAGTATCAGTTTTTTATTTATAAGTTGAGAAATAAGACCTAGTTCGAAGCTCTCGATTTTTTCAGATTCAATGTCGAATGGAGATATGAGGTCCACCAGGTTGAGCACATCTGTGCCATCGGGTAATAAATTCGGTGGAG
>JBLYYN010000210.1:0-8617 GCA_048550535.1 Gammaproteobacteria bacterium | reverse complement strand
ATGACTGATGAGACAGACCCTGCCGTCCACCTGTTCTACACAGCCACTTTTCTGTAGCAGATCAAACATGGCGCGGGTGGGAATGTCACCGCTGTAGTGCTTAACCAGGCTAGCAAAGCTCTGCTCGCTGCCTTCCATAGCCAGAGGTCTCGCCAGTCCTTCATCAGATATGAAGCGCTCATCATTCATCCATCCGCTGATCACTCGAACAGCCCGGTTGTATTTCTGGCTGTTGCCACTGCTGTTATCGGATTTAATTTCATGCAGTCGTTTAACCTCTTTGCGCGATAGTCCTGTCTGGGCCGATACCGCTGATACAGTGGCCTTGCCCTGCTGCTTGGCCAGTGTGAAAGCCTCATCCACATAGGCTTTGCGTACAATTTCCTCGAAGCTGCCACAGGCTATGCCATTTCTTAGCAAAACCCGCACCAGTGGGCGCAGAATTTTGCTGGCTGCTTTTTGCAGGAATGTCTGTATATCATCGCTCATTGTTGGGATTATATTCCCATTGCCAGGGTAATCAAGTGTAAAATCAAGCACTTGTCCGGAGTAAAAAAACTTTATCCAGAGCCCAGAGCAGCTTTCTACGGCGAATCTGTTGTACATTGACTGTCAAACGGGCTACAGATGGTTTTGGTTCCATTTGTTTACCGCAAACCGGAATAACAGCTTATGGCTGTCACTCGGGTTTGCAGTAGCGAAGACCCTCCCTGGTCGCTACCACAGTGGGTTTTAGATGGATGTTGTAGCTGAAGCTGTTGGCATATCTTCACGTTCCAGTTCAGTAGCTATATTGACCCCGCTGGCGTCATCGACGTAGTATTCGACTTCCACATAGTCACCTATGGCTACATCGGCCAGGCTGAAATAGTGCAACGGTAGAACGCCTTCATCCTGACTATCGACCATACGGGTGTCATTGTTGATGAGGAATGTGATGGACTCCAGACCTGTAGTGATGGTTACCGTATTGTCAGTTTTAGCTTCTACTGTGCCTTCTGTTTCCCATTCTGAAGCATGATCTTCTTCGATTTCTTCCACAACAAAGTTGCCATTGGCATCGATATAGCCTTCCACGGTGATGATCATGCCGTCTACAAGTGTGGCGATATCGAAATCTTCATCGATTTCCAGAGACGCAAATTCAACCAGGCTGCCATTGAAACGGAATGAAGTTGAGCTTACATCGGAGACTATACCCTGGACTTCGATTTCATCGCCTTCGTCACCATCAATATCCATATCACCATCGTCTTCGATTTCAACTTTGCTGGCCATCATAGTGGGTCCAGCAGCAAGAGCCTGGTTGGTTTTCACTTCAACATAAAGTCCATCCACCAGATTGGCTGGGATTTCCGAGGCCGAGTAATCCACAGTCAAGCTGCCAATACTGAAGGTCATGGCTGCTGAATCCAGAGCCGAAACCAGCCCTTTGACTTCAACGTCTTCGGCGGCATTCTTGGTTTCAATACGGGTGGCCACAACGTTGCCAGTACCATCGGCAAAACCACTGACTTCTACGATGTCATTTGCAACCAGGTCATTAATAGATGTCAGGCTGTCGCTTTCGAAAACCGTATCTGCAGTGATTGTTACGGATTGCCCCATGACATTGATGACACCGGTACCATCGATTGCCAGGCTCGATACATTGAGTACATAACCTTCCAGTTCATCTGAACAGGAAACAGCTGTAGCGGTGCCAGTTGTGCCATCCGCATTAACGCGGCCCTGTAATACGCAGACATCACCCACACCCAGAGAGGTCTCCTGGCTAGAAACGCCATCATCATCGATGCTGGCAGAGTCGGTTTCATATTCAACACCATTGATGTAAATACTGCCGAAACCGGTAATGACGCCTACCGTGGTGTCGTCGGGATTACTGGTCGTGCCGCTATCGCTACCACTACAGGCCGACAGCATGGCAATAGAGGCTGCCAGCACGGATTTTTGGAATATTGATTCAGTTTTCATAGTATGTTTCTCCTAACATATTGATATTTGTGTGTTTTCATTAATGCTGGCATTCACGATGATTATTCTCTGCTCTGTCATCAGTGCTTGCTTGGGTTGTTATCATTTGAACATAATTGGGATTATATTCCCAAATTTTATTAAATCAAGTAAAAAATACCATGGGATAATATTTTGTGAGCGAATTCGCAACTAGCAGGAATTTAACGAGGTCACTGGCAACAGAGCTGCCAGAGTGAGTGGATATCTGAATTTGAGAGTAAACAGCCGTGACACAGACAAATATCAGGGTTCCTTGTTACTTGTTAACTCCAGGATCTGGAAGTCTGTGCTGGTCAGTTTTTATGATGTGGTCAGGTTATGAATGCGGATTATTCATATTCCGGCTCAAATAGAGCGGGTGCTAGAGCTACTTCTAGCGTAGTTAAGTGCGAATAGCTTTGAAATGGGTAGTCAGGAATTTATCGATTATTCTGCCCCAGTATTTTTACTGAATCCCTCTTCTGCAGGAATGTGAGCAAGTGGGACAAAAGCCACTAGAATGCTCACTTTATAAAATCACCCATCCATTGGTACATATTTAACACGATACACGATGGAGTAAATAACAGGCACTACAATCAGAGTTAGTATGGTGGCAAATCCCAGTCCAAACATAATAGTGACGGCCATGGATGAGAAAAATGCGTCGAATAATAATGGGATCATGCCAAGGATAGTGGTGGCAGCAGCCATAGATACAGGGCGTACGCGACTCACGGCTGAATCAAAAATGGCATGGTAGAGTTGTTTGCCTTGATTGGATTCCATATTAATTTGGTCAACCAGAACTATGCCATTTTTAAGTAGCATGCCGACCAGGCTAATAAATCCTAGCAAAGCCATGAAAGTGAAGGCTGAGTTGGTAATTAACAGTCCGAATGCCACGCCAATGATCGCCATCGGCGCTAGTGACCAGATAACTAAAGGTTGCTTAAGTGTGTTAAACAGCAGCACAGTTATAATGAACATGACCGTTATGCCAAGGGGAATGGAGCCCATTAATGCTGTATTTGCATCACCAGAGCTTTCAAATTCACCACCCCACACCAGGCTATAGCCTTTAGGTAATTTTATGGCTTCTATTTCAGGACGTAGTTTTTTGAATATATCATTGGCGGTGTCTGGCCCCAGAAGATAAGGATCAGCCATAATAGTAATAGTACGTTTTCTATCGCGGCGATTAATTACGGCATCTTCCCACTCTACTGGAAAATCCTGAACCACCTGTTCAATTGAAACATAACGGCTATACACCGGGCTCCATACCTGTAAGCTATGGATTGAGTCGATATTAGTCCGTTCATCCTCAGGTAAGCGGGCAATGATAGGCAGCAGTGTCGTGCCATCTCGATAAAGCCCGATCTGCTTTCCTGACCAACTCATCTGTAAAACATCATCCAGATCTTTTTTGCTGATGCCTACACGTCTTGCCTGTGCTTCAGAAAATTGTGGTCGAATGACTTTAGTCCGTTTCTTCCAGTCATCACGTATAGCAACGGCATTAACTTGCTGGCTAAATATTTCTTTTGCCTGCACAGCAAGTGAGCGCAGTACATCAGGGTCAGGGCCAGAAAAACGGGCTTCTATTTTGCCATCTTTGGTTGGTCCCAGCTCAAATTTTTTGAAATTGTAAATAACATCGGGATAATTGGCGTCAAAATGCTGGCTAATGTTTTTAATTAATGAGTCAATCTGTTTGTAATCTTCCAGCTCCACCATAAATTGGCCGTAACTGGAAAATATTTTCTCGGGTCCATAGGTTAGCATAAAGCGTATACCGCCTTTCCCAGTGTTTGAGCTGACCTGTTTGACACCTTCCTGTTTTAATATCCACGGTTCTATAGACTGAATTTCACTGAAGGTCTGGCGGATGTCGGTGCCGTGTTCTTTACGGTAATCAACCAGTACCATGGGTGTTGTCATGGCAGGGAAGAACACTACTTTTACCTGCTGGAATGAAAAGATTGCGATTATTAGCAGGCCAATCGTTGCCGCTGCGGTAATGACCTTATGTTTTAAACAGGTATCCAGTATTTTTTTAAAAATAGTAAAAAAAGCTCCCTGATAAGGGTCGGCATCAGTAGTATTTTTATTGTCACCCTTTAGAATCATTTCGGCGAAGAATGGGGTCAAGGTGATGGCGGTAAACCAGCTCAACATTAATGAGTAGAGTAGTACGTAGAATAAAGATCCGAGCATTTCACCGGTGGAGTCCTGGGATAAACCGATGGGTGCAAATGCGGTAACAGCTATAACAGTAGCGCCGAGCAGTGGCCATATAGACTGTTTGACTATGGCTGCCGCGGCTTCAGTTTTTGATAGTCCGCGTTGAATACCAATGAGAATACCTTCGGTTACTACTATGGCATTATCAACTAGCATTCCTAATGCGATGATGAGCGCGCCTAGCGAAATGCGCTGCAGTTCAAGCCCATGAAGTTTCATAAAGACAAAACTTCCGATAACGGTGAGAAACAAAATAAGACCTATTAACAGGCCACTGCGCAGGCCCATAAATAACAGCAATACAATAATGACTATGGCAACAGCTTCTAACAAGTTAATGACAAAAGCATTGATTGAGGCTTTAACCAGTTTGGGCTGATCATAGAGCGTAGCGAGTTCTATGCCTATAGGTCGTGCATATTCCAGCTCAGCCAGTTTTTCATCTATCCGTTTGCCGACATCAACAACATTGAAACCGGAAGCAAATGAAATACCCAGCGATATAGCCTGGCGGCCATTGAGTGAAACCAGATGCGTGGGTACATCCTGAAAACCACGACTGACATGAGCGACATCTTTTAAATAAATAATATTTTGATCGGCGCTACTGCTAATTAGCAGGTTTTCCAGTTCTTCTACGTTTTGAAACTCTCCAGTGGGGTGAAAGCGGATATACTCTGATGAGACTTTAATTGCGCCTGCGTTAGAAACAATATTTTGGTTGGAAAGAATTTCATAGATACGTTGATAGGGAATGCCTAATTGAGTTAACCGGCTGAGTGAGATTTCAACAAACACCTGTTCCTGCTGTTTACCAGCAACAGCGACCTTGCCGACGCCTTTAACCAGCACCAGTTCACGACGTAGATGGTCGACATAATCATTCAGTTCCTGGTAGCTAAAACCATCACCGATTACAGCGAACAACAAACCGAATATATCGCCAAAGTCATCATTGACCAGAGGAGGTAAAACTCCTGGCGGTAAGCTGGGTGTCAAATCATTTACTTTGCGGCGAAGTTCATCCCAGATTTGAGGTAAATGACTTTTGTTGTATTGGCGTTTCATGGTCACAGTAATCTGTGACAGTCCATTGCTTGAAATCGAGCGTATATAATCGACATATTGCAGTTGCTGGAGTGCGTTTTCCAATGGATAAGTGACTTCTTCTTCTACCTGCTGTGGTGAAGCGCCTGGATATTGGGTAACAATCACTGCATCTTTAATAGTGAACTCAGGGTCTTCCAGTCGGGATAAACTGGTATAAGCTAAAATGCCACCAACAAGAAAAATTAGCGTGATCAACCAGCTGATGAGTTTATTTCGAATTGAGAACTCTGCAATATTCATGATTATTGAATTACTTTATGTGTATAGAGTGCGCACAGCTGTAATGCATCCCAGTTAACTGATCGTCCAGGGGGCAGCGGATGTAAACCTTATGTATGTATAAAACCATATGGGTTTAAAGGCCTGATTCTTTAATCCAGGGTTTGACTTTTTGCCCCTCTTTTATAAAGTTAACGCCAGCGGTTATAATCTGGTCGCCCGGTTGCAGGCCTGATGTGATCTCTATGCCCTGGCTGTTGATTTGACTAATGGTGACCTGTGTGCGTTGTGTTTTCATGGTGTCTTTTTTGATTTTCCAGACCATATAGATTTTGGAACTCAAGTTTTCATCTTCTGGCGAAAACACCGCCTCCACAGGTACCACTAATTTGACTTTGGATGTATCGACTATGCTACTGAGATCAAGATGTACATTAGCGCTCATTCCTGGAAGTGCAATAAACTCTTCCGGGGATGGCATGGTGAGGGTGACTTTATAGCTGCTAGTTTGTGGATCCGCTTCTGAATCAAATTCTTTAATACTGGCTTCATAGGTTTTATCTGGAAAAGTATCAAACACTATTTTCGGGTTGATGCTTTTACCTTTGCCTTTTTCAATTTTGGAAAGTACGTTTTCAGATATATAAAAACTGATGTCGATATTATCAGTTGTCTGGATCACCAGGACGACGGCATTTTGCCGGACATTCTGATGGTTTTTAACATTGACTTTAGACACTAAGCCATCAAAAGGGGCGCGTAGTTCGGTATAAGTCATATTAGCTTTTGCCAGTTGTAAATCGGCTCTGGCTGACAGCATGTTTGATTTGGCTTTATCAAAATCAGATTTTGGAATAAGGGCCTGTTTAACCAGTGTTTCGGTTCGCTCGTATTGCACCTGTGCCAGGTCGAAGCGTGCTTGCTGTTCATTAATGCGCAACTGGAAGTCAGAGGGGTCAAGCTGAGCCAGTAGCTCACTCTGCTTAACCTTCATGCCCGCTTTGGCCGGTAGTTTAACCAGTTTTCCACCGACTCTAAAGGCCAGCTCAGATCGATTGCCAGCTTCAACCTCCCCCGGATACACACGTTGTGTGCCAACAAATAAGTCACCCACGGTTATCATTTTTACCGGGCGAATGAGCTCATCCGTTGTTTCAGGCTTATCGCCATCACAACCAATCAGGGCTATAAATAGTGTGGCAGACAGTAAGCTGATGAGGGCTTTGCAAGGTTTGAGGTGGACAGCTAGGCTCATAAAGATATTTCCATCATTTGTCGAAAACAAAACAGTGTTCAGTAGATTTTGGCTAATGGGCATAATAACAGAGTTTTATCACTTAAGCGGCAAACGTGCGTTGGCAACAATAGTGAGTAATATTAGAGAAATTGGTCATGAGGGTAAAGAGTCGCTAGCCAGCATGGCCCCACCTTATGGTAGCGAAAGCATATGATGTTTTGCTTATAGTGATGAAGGAGGGTAGAACTGTAGCTGAATGTGATGAGAAATCGTAATTAGACCTTCCATGGCGTGGTAATGTTTATATGTTGTGTTAATAAAATACTACAGGCACCAGGGGGGCTTGTACTCATAATTGCTTCAGTAATTTATTTTCAATCAGATATTAAATCCAAATTATTTTGTGTTTAGTATTGCTCAAATAGCCGCTGAAATTTTTTACTGGCGGACAGTACATCATCATGGCTAAACACATCGCTAATTACTGCCAGCATATCGGCACCGGCATCAAGTAGCTGTGCCCCATTGTTCAGTGTTATGCCTCCAATAGCACATATAGGTATTTTAATGTGTTGTCGGGCCTGGGTGAGTAGTTCCAGGCTGGCTTTTTGCGCATCGGGTTTGGTGGGCGATGGGAAAAAGCTGCCGAAGGCGATGTAATCGGCACCTTGCTGTTCGGCAAGCTGTGCTAAAGCCAGTTCGTTGTAACAGGACACGCCAATGATTTTGTGTTCGCCCAGTTGTTGGCGAATGTCTGAAACGTCACCATCGTTACGGCCAATGTGCAGGCCATCGGCATCCATCGCCAGGGCCAGTTCAATATCATCGTTGATGATGCACAGTGCCTGATACTTCTCGCACAATTGCTTAAGGGCTTTAGCCTGTTGCAGGTGTTTGTTATGGTCGCTGGTTTTATCGCGGTACTGGATGATGCGAGCGCCCCCTTTGAGTGCCAGTTCGATGGTTTGGTAAAAATGGGACTCGGGAATCAGTCTGGAGTCGGTGATGGCATACAGCCCACTCAGGGGGGTCATGACGGCTTGGTCTCCAGACGTAGAGGTATCCATTGGCCCTGCCCCAGTGGCTGCGCGTTTTTTAGTGTTCGATAGGTGTAATCCAGTGCCTGTTTGACCGCTGATTGGGTATCGAGATTTTTTGCCATGAGGGCGGCAATACTAGCGGCCAGAGTACATCCCGAACCGTGGTATTCATGGGGCAGGCGTGGGTAGCTCCATTCGTGGATCTGATGCGACATAATTAACACATGTTTAACGTCGTGGGTGTCATCATGACTGCCGGTGATCAGGCTGGCCTCGGCGCCAAGTCGTGGCAGGGCGTGTAACAGGTCGCTGGCATTGTGGGTGAGGCGCCTGGCCTCCGGAATGTTGGGTGTAATCAATCGGCAGCAGGGGATGATGGCGGATTTGAAAATGTCGATGAGTGCCTCACTGGCGAGCGGGTTGCCACCCCCGGCGGTCAGGATCGGATCGAGTATCACGGGAATCTCGGGATGTTGCTGCAAGATATCGGCGATAGCATGTGCTACTTCAGCGCTGCCGATCAGGCCAATTTTAATGGCCTGGACTGGCATATCACTGAAGATTGTCCTGGCCTGTTTTCTGATCAGCTGTGGATTAACCGGGTTGAGCTCATAAACGTTTTGAGTGTCCTGCAGGGTAAGGCAGGTGATAATGCTGGCGGCATGAGCGCCCATGGCGTTGATGGCTTCAATGTCGGCCTGAATGCCGGCGCCACCGCAGGGGTCCAGGCCTGACAAGCATAGCACTATGGGTTTCATTAAAGGGT
>JBLYYN010000209.1:0-5487 GCA_048550535.1 Gammaproteobacteria bacterium | reverse complement strand
TCGAAGCTCTCGATTTTTTCAGATTCAATGTCGAATGGAGATATGAGGTCCACCAGGTTGAGCACATCTGTGCCATCGGGTAATAAATTCGGTGGAGTTAAGGGATCACCGCCGTCCTGGGTGAGTTGCTGGTTGATCCTGACATAGGCATTCTGGTCAAATAATGTAGGTGTGCGAGTTGCTCTGGATGCACCCACACGAATGCTATTAGTTTTATTGAGATGGTGAATGATGGTGAACCTGGGTGCATAATCAGTGCCGGAAATATCATTGTTTTCAATCATCAGGCCCGCATTGAATAACCAGCTGTCATTAAACCTGTACTCGCCATGGGAGAATGCCCGGTACAGTTTATGCCGTTGTGTATCATTACTGATAAATACATTTTCAGCGTTCACTATATCTAACCTTGCACTCAAGCCGGATACCAGCCTCAGCTGGTTCAGATTTTGTGTGTAATTGAGTTCCAGGTCATGCCGTTCAGATAATATGCTTATCGGTGCGTCAGGAAATGGATCAATGGGATCAAAAAAGAAAATCATCAGATTTTCATTGGTCATATCCTGGTCGTTATAATTGTAATAATACTGCAGGGATAAACTGTTATTAGATGAGCTGGTGTGTTCCAGTCTCAGCCACTGAAATGCCGATATGGCCTGGTTTTCATGATCTGGCGGTGGTTCGTGGTCGCCAAAATGATTATCTTTGTATCCGCCTTGATAGAACAGCTGTGTGTTGATGTTTATTTGATGGTCTATGCGATAGCTAAAGTAGTCTGCATGGGTGTAGTCATTGAGCAGGTCAGTGCCATCATTATTGTGTGTGCCCAGGGTAATGCGATAGTCTGTAGATTGAGTTTGTCCACCAAAACGATACATGGCATCGGCGGTATCGTGGCTTCCGGCCGTTAGTTTTATTTTTTGTCCCTGGTCTTCAATGGCCTGACGGGTAATGATGCTGATGACACCCAGAAATGAGTTGTTGCCATAGGCCGCAGCATTCGGCCCTCGAATGACTTCTATGCGCTCAATCTCCTCTATGGTTATGATGAGATCGGACCACTGGATGGCGGCTAAAGCGGGCACATAGACTGAACGTCCATCGATCAATACCTGTACGCGTCGCGAGAGTTCATCGGCCAGGCCATGGTAGGTGGCCACGGGTGAGTTGCCATCGAAGTAGCCCACCTGAAAACCAGGTACCAGTCGTAACAGGTCGGGTATGGTTCTCGCTCCGGAAGCATCGATCATCTCCCGATCTATAACCGTCATGGCTACAGGGGATTCATTCAATGGCTGTGCCAGTCGGGTTGCTGACAGGACTATGGGCATGTCTTCCAGTATATTTTCTTCCAGACCAATAAGAGGGTCCGGCGCTGTTTCGGCGATCAGGCGCAGGGGCAAACAGGCGAGTATGAGATAGGATGATAGACGAAGCATATAAAATCTTGGTGCTGATGGCTTACTTGGATTTAACTAAATGTGTGATAATAGCAAAATTCAAACAGGCGCCCTGATCTTTAATTTTTGCAATAGTTGGCTAATATTAGCAGTTTTTCATCATAAAATGGCATTGAGTGGCATATGAACAAAAATCAGTTCCCAACCCTGGAAGATTTCGTTGGCCACACCCCCATGGTCAGGCTGCAGCGTATACCGGGCAATAGCAGTAATCTGATAATGGTGAAGCTGGAAGGTAATAATCCGGCGGGCTCGGTGAAGGATCGTCCTGCCATGACCATGATTCAGCTGGCAGAACAGCGGGGAGACATCAAACCCGGAGATACTTTAATCGAGGCTACCAGTGGTAATACCGGTATTGCCCTGGCCATGGCCGCGGCAATCAAGGGTTACCGCATGGTGCTGATTATGCCGGATAACATGAGTAAGGAACGCACGGCCTGCATGAAGGCCTATGGCGCTGAGCTGATACTGGTGTCTAAGGAAGACAGTATGGAAGGGGCGCGAGACCTCGCCGACCAGATGCAGTCCGAAGGCAGGGGCAAGGTGCTGGATCAGTTCAATAATCCGGACAATCCGATTGCTCATTATATGTCTACCGGGCCGGAAATCTGGCAGGACAGTCATGGCCAGGTGACCCATTTTGTCAGTGCCATGGGTACCACGGGTACTATCATGGGGACTTCCCGTTATCTTAAAGAACAGAACCCCAACATACAGATTGTAGGCGTACAACCAGAACAGGGTGCCAGTATCCCCGGTATCCGACGCTGGCCCAAAGAGTACCTGCCGGGTATTTTCCAGGCCAGTCTGGTGGATGTGACCCTGGACGTCAGTCAGCAGGCTGCGGAAGACACCACCCGCAGGCTGGCGGCTGAAGAAGGTATTTTTTGTGGTATCTCTTCCGGAGGTGCGGTGGCCGCTGCCCTCAAGCTCAGTGAGCAAGTGGAAAATGCCCTCATTGTGTCCATTATTTGCGATCGGGGTGATCGTTATCTGTCCACCGGTGTGTTTCCTGCCTGAAATTGTTAACGAGTATTTCCATGTCCAGACGTCGTCGTAAACAACGCTTGCCGCAACAGCCGGTTGTCACCACTATTGAATCATTGACCCCTGAAGGTCGTGGTCTTGCCCATGTCAACGGTAAGGCATGTTTTATCGATTTCGCTCTGCCGGGCGAGCGGGTGATGTTCCAGTACAGTAAAATCAGCAGCAAATACGATGAAGGGCGTACGCTGGAAGTGCTTGAGCCATCTGTGGATCGAGTCGATCCTGTGTGTCCTCACTTTGGTGTTTGTGGCGGTTGCAGTTTGCAGCATATGGCTGAGGCCACTCAGATCCGAGCCAAGCAACAGGCCTTGCAGGGGCATCTCGAGCATCTCGCCCAGACCCAGCCGGAGACCTGGCTGGAACCCATAACCGGGCCGGTCACCGGTTATAGGCACAAGGCTCGTCTGGGGGTGAGGTATGTGGCCAAAAAAGGCAAGGTGCTGGTAGGGTTTAGGGAAAAGGCCAATGCCTATCTGGCTGAGCTGTCCAGTTGCAAAGTACTACACCCTTCGGTGGGCGAGCGGCTGCTAAGTCTCGGTGAGCTGATCATGGGGATGGAGGCCCGGCAGAGCATACCCCAGATTGAAGTGGCGGTGAGTGAAAACGACACCACACTGGTATTTCGTCATCTTGAGCCCCTGTCCCATGATGATAGACAGCAATTGATCCGATATGCTCAGTCGGAGTGCCTGGATATTCGCCTGCAACCTGCAGGACCCGATAGCATCGAGCCGCTGTGGCCCGAGCAGGCTGAGCCTTTGTATTATTTACTGGCTAATCAAAATATAAAAATCGAATTTCAGCCTTCGGATTTTACCCAGGTCAACCCGGAGATTAACCAGAAAATGCTGGATAGCGCATTGGCTTTTCTGGATTTGAGTGAAAACGACCGGGTGCTGGATCTGTTTTGTGGACTGGGGAATTTTAGCTTGCCCATGGCGCAGCAGGCCCTGTCGGTGGTCGGTGTCGAAGGGGTGGATTCGATGGTGGCCAAGGCACGGGATAACGCAGCCTTGAATGCTATCGACAATTGCAGCTTTTATGCGGCAGATCTGTCTGCAGATCTCACAGGTATGCCCTGGCTGAACCAGAGCTACGATAAGATATTGCTGGATCCACCAAGATCAGGGGCCATGGAAATGCTGAAGTATCTAGGTAAACTGGATGCCAGGCGCATTGTTTATGTATCCTGCCATCCGGCGACTCTGGCTCGGGACGCCCAGGTCCTGGTGCATGAATTTGGATATACCCTTAAATCTGCCGGTGTCATGGACATGTTTCCACACACCGCCCATGTGGAATCCATTGCGGTGTTCGAAAAAACTTAAAAGCGTTAATACGCAAATGAACGCGAATATACGCTAATACAGAGTAAAGTTATTAACTGATTTTAGTGCGCCGTAGGCGTACAAATAAATATTTGCGTTTATTTGCGGATTTTTTAGAGTGTTTTGAATTTTGCTCTAAATTCGTTTTGATGTTTTAGCCGGAAACAAATTCCATTTCCACATTAGCCACTTCAATAATGTCGCCATTATGTAATGGCTCGGCTCTGATACCGATTTGCTGGTTATTCACCATAGGGCGGGTTTCATTGCCGCCACCATCGACGTGGATCAGGAAGTAACCGGCTGGACGACGGGTGATGGCGGCTACCTGTACCCCAGGTTTCCCGAGGGTGGTCAGTACCTTGGTCAGTGGCAGTTCCTTGCCAATGTTCGCGCCACTCTTGAGTATGATTCTGGCTTCACCTGAAGCAGGGGCAGGGGTTTTGTTTTTGTCATCTTCAGCAATTTCAGCGGCAATTTTACCGACCGATTGTTCAATGGCCTGGCTGCTTTCGTGCTCGGGCATACCTTCAGTATCCGGGCGAATGATCATGGTGTGCTCGAAATTATCCTCAGCACGGGCTTCCGCATTGTCATACACCAGTTCATGCTTGCCAATGCGTATGATGTCCCCATGTATGAGTGATTGTTTTTTAATTATAATGCCATTGATATAAGTACCATTGGTACTCTGTAAATCTTCAATGCATGAATCGTTCAATAGGGTGGTGATTTTGGCATGATGACCACTTACTGATAAATTGTCGATATGAATGTCATTATCATTTTTTCTGCCAATAGTAATGACTTCCTTATCCAGCTCTATGTCTTTTACTTTTTCACTATTGAAACTTAACTTTAACGTTGCCATTTAAATACTCGTTTTGTGCTCATAGTTATGAGAATAAATCAGTTATTTTTGAAATCCAGTTGGCTGAAGCCGGGTAGGCTTTGGTTGGCATGGCCAGCAGAGCGGAAATATTGTCTCTGCCACCATTGGCATTAGCCTGTTTTATCAGTTCTTTTGCTATGTGTTCCAGGTTGGTTTTATAGTCCAGGATAATATCCTCGATAAAATGGTCATCGAGCATATCCGTTAAACCATCGGAACACAGCAAATAAATATCCTGGGGTAAACCCACGTCTTCCAGCAGGTCGACCTCCACTTCCGGATTGACCCCAACCGCTCGGGTTACCAGGTTTTTATTCATTGATTGCTGTGCATCATCTTCGGAATAGAAACCACGATCCACCAGTTCCTGAATTAGGGTGTGGTCACGGGTTAATTGTTCCAGGTTGTTTTCACGCATGCGATATAAGCGCGAATCACCGACATGGGCGATGGTGATGCGATTGTCATAAAATAACAATACGACAACGGTGGTGCCCATACCTTCGTAGTTAGTGTTGTTTCTGGAGGCGTCATAAATAACCTGATTGGCTTCCTTGATGGCATTTTCGATGGCCATGCTTTCCAGGCTGTATCCGGTGTTCTCATCAAAACCACCGGGTTCGAGTTGTTTCAGTGAATTTTTTAGTGATGAGAGAATGGCATCTACGGCCAGAGCGCTGGCGACTTCACCGCCCTTGTGACCACCCATACCATCAGCCAGTACAGCTATTCCAAGCCCTGGATGGCAGCCTATGCT
>JBLYYN010000208.1:0-3871 GCA_048550535.1 Gammaproteobacteria bacterium | reverse complement strand
CGGTATGACGAACCAATGGACTATATTTTTCAGCTTACTCATTTTTACTCTTGAAGTCTTATATTTTTTCAGCTGCAACTGACCGCGAGCTTAAGTATGCGGCATCAAGCAATGTACGGGGAATACACACAGAAAAGCGTCTTGATGATAAATACTATTCCGCTGAGGCCAGGGTGAAGTTAAACACCGAGCCATTACCCGGCTGGCTTTCTACCCAGATGGATTGCCTGTGCAGGTCAATTATTTTCTTCACTATGGCCAGTCCCAGGCCGGCATGGCCGCTGCTGCGTTCCGGGCTGTGGGCCTGATGAAAACGTTCAAAGATTAGGGGCTGTTGTTGATCGTTAATGCCTGGTCCGCTATCACACACCAGCACGCGTATTAAATGGTCCGGAGTAATTTCCAGTCGAATAGTGATGGCTCCATCATCCGGTGTGTAATGAATGGCATTTTGTAACAGATTATCCAGCACTCGCTCGATCAGACCTATGTCCGCCATCACCAGGGGGTTTTCATCATGGTTATCGATGTTGATTTCAATATGTTTGGCATCTGCCTGCATGGAGAATTTATTCACCACATCGTAAATCAGTTCCAGGATGGAAAATGTTTCAAATTCCGGTGCCTGTTCCCGGGCCTCCAGCTTGGCCAGTTCAAACAGGTTTTCAATCAGTTTCTGTAAATGCTGGGTCTGTCTAATAGCGATGGACAGGTAGCGGTTTTTTTCTGCTTCATCGATGGCGTCGCCTTTCAGGGAAATGGTTTCAAGGTAGCCTTGCAATGCCGCCAGGGGCGTGCGCAAATCGTGTGAAATATTGGCCACCATGTCACGTCGAAGTTTGTCCTGTTGCTTGAGTGCTTTCCATTGCCGGGTGATATGCTGGCCCATGGTTGCAATATGATCCTGTAGCTGTGCAATTTCATCGCCTGGCTGCTGTGCAGAGTGCAGTTGTTCGAATATGGCCGGGTTCTGAAAATCATCGTTGGCAAATCGTTTAACCTTGTCCTGCAGGTGTTTGAGTCGCAGGGTTAATCGATTAAATACAAACAGGCCAATGAACAGGCCGAGTAGTAAACTGCCGGCCAATACCATAAGACTCAGGGTTAAAAAGGTATTCTGCGTCTGCTTCTCATAAGCCGCGGCAAACTCTTCACCTTGCAATACTACATACAGATAACCCTGGGGGTTGTTCTCATTCGGAATAGGGGTCACCGAAAAAGGTTTTTGCCGATCATGGGCCCGTGGGTCATCACCCAGCAAGGGATATAGTTCATGGCCATTAATAAACGCCTGTATGGGTGCCAGGCTAACCGACTCACGTTTCACTTTTCCGGGTTCGGCGGAATAAGAAATGATGTTGCCAGCAAGATCGAGATAATAAATTTCAATGCTGGGATTAATGGTCATATATTGCATAAAGGTTTGTTTCATGGCCTTTTTATCGATGCGACCTTCATGCACTATTTTCTTATCGGCCACCAGTTGTGCTGCCAGATGTTGATTCAAATTCTGCTGGGTTGACTGGCTTAGTTTCTCCGCCATAAATATAACAAACAGGGTATAAAACAATCCCACCAGCAATAAACTGGTGGCCAGGCCTATGGCCAGTTTTGCGTATAGTGAATTAATTTTAAACATGATTTAAACAGCCTGTGAAATAAACTGATAGCCCACACCCCAAACCGTTTTAATATAACGGGGATTTCGCGAATCGGTTTCAAGTTTGTTTCTTAAGCGATTGATGTGTGAATTGACGGTATGCTCATAGCCTTCATGGGAATAGCCCCACACCTGATCCAGTAGTTGTAAACGATTAAACACCTGGCCCGGGTGCTGGGCAAAGTACAGCAGTAAATCAAATTCCCTGGCGGTTAATTCCAGGGTCTCACCATGGCGAGTCACCTGCCGGGATTGCGGATCTATCGCTAAATCATCAAAAGACAGGATTTTCTGCTTGGCATCTTGAACCTGCATGGCTTCTATACGTCGGAATAAGGCTTTTACCCGGGCCAGCAATTCGAGCAGGGAAAAGGGTTTGGTTAAATAGTCATCGGCACCCAGCTCCAGGCCGAGAATTCGGTCCATTTCAGAACTGCGGGAGGTTAACATTAATATGGGGGTGTAAGCCGCATCGGAGGCACGAATCTGTTTGCACAGGTCCAGACCATCCATCACCGGCAACATAATATCCAGCACTACCAGGTCATAATGGTTTTTCTGATAATTCTGCCAGGCACTCAAGCCGTCATAGGCACAATGGACCCTGGCACCCATGTCCTGCAAGTGCATTTTGATCAGGTCACTGATGTCCCGATCATCTTCTACGATTAGAATTTTTTTATCCATGGCTCCACTTGATGAAAAACTGCACTCCCGCAATGGAAGTGCAGTAACAATCCACTTTACATCGCGGTGATTTCAATACGCATCACCGGGCCTATAAAACGATGGGTTTCGGTTAAAACTGAGCTACTATGTCCGTCATCCTGGCTCACCACACCCCCGTGGTAGGTCACCAGTGAGGTCACATCATCACGGTCTGGATTAAAGCCTTCGCCACCATCCGCCGGGCCAGGAATCGTACCGGGGAGTTCCGAATTGGCTTCGGTGCCGGCATCCAGGGCATAAGCATAAACTACACGAGTGTGACCCAAGGCCAGTTCATCAAGTTCCATCGCATTAATGCCGCTGAAGGCATCGTTGGTATTTACCAGCATAGTGGCCAGGGTTAAGTGAGTGAGCGATCGATTCGTGGTGCTTAAGCTAAAGTGGCTGGTTTCACCAGGGAGCAGGGGGGCATCCGCCGAATAATCTACGGCATTGGGTTGTAGCGCCAGTAATGCACTGGCATCGCCGCCTTCGGCCATCTGTTCCAGTGCCAGGCTGGCAGGACTACCCACCGACCAGGCACTGAATGAGGATCGATGCAATAAAGCTCCGGGGGGCGACAAAGCTTGGGCATGGGTCAGGTTGGTCATTGAAATGCGATACGTCTGCCTGCCATGATTATCACAGGCGCTCAGGGACAGACCCAGAGCCAGCATCATTAGCGATATGGATAAATATTTCATAACCACCCCCTATTGAACATCAATAATCAGATGAGCCACCGGGTTTAACCAGCGGTGTGCACGACTGTCTAAATCACTCGCACCCCCTGTGGCATCGGTATCACCCAATACACCTCGGTGAATATGCACAGTTTGATTGCTTTCTGTCGTTGCCACGCCGCTGGCATTAGTGCCGCCCAAACCCAGTGGGTCCCCAGGAATGCCCGGCACGCCCGGCGCACCACCACCATTGATAATCTCATCGTTGACTTCGGTGCCCGCATCATAGCCATTCAGGTAATATTCATAGCGCCCCGGTGTCGTGGGTAAAGTGATAGAATCGACTCCCACAAAACCGTCGTTGGTAGGCAGAATCATCGCCGCTGCCGACAGCTGGGTATTCGTGCTTTGAGTGGTCATGGTGAATTGAACCGATTGCCCGGGCACCATTAAGCCAGCCGCCGGGTTTTCAGTCACATCGGCACCTAGCGCCATCATATCGGTGCTCAAGAATGAAATATCACCGCCTTCCGCCATGGCCTGCAAACTGGTGGTGGCCGCAGAACTCACCTCAAACATATGCTGACTGGCATCATGGGCCGCGAACAATAACGGCGTAAAATGATTGCCATGGGTTAAATTGGTCACCGTCACACTGAGATCCAGTGCAAATGCAGACGATGAAAATAGACTAGAGAGCACAACCGCCGCTACTTTGTTATTCATATGCGTTTCCTTGGGTATATGTTTTCGGAAACACCAGAGTGCCGCTGAATTATCCAGCTGAAGTCACGGAATTATCACGAAAGTTTAACTTTTG
>JBLYYN010000207.1:0-3246 GCA_048550535.1 Gammaproteobacteria bacterium | reverse complement strand
GCTCAACATCGATCAGTCAATAACAGTATTTGCTGAAAATTTAATATGTAAATCAATCATTTAGTGATTCTCTTCGTTTGAGTTTCTGTCTCATTTGCTGTATTTTCAGAGCGCAGGTTCAGTGAATAATGACAATAACAAAGCTGCGTTGCTCACGGTTGAGGCGGCTGTTTACAGATAAAACCTTAACCATGAAAGAGGCCTCTGTGATATGAAAAACAAACATCCCATCGTGTCTGTGACAGGTGCGTCTGGTGCCGGTACTACGGTCGTTCAAAAGGCTTTCAGAGAAATCTTCCATCGTCAGGGTATGAATGCTGCTTTTGTTGAGGGCGACAGTTTTTTTAAGTATGAGTATGACACCATGTGTCAGATGATGGATGAGGCTAAGCATAATGGAACACCATTCAGTTGTTATGGCCCCGATATGAACGATTTTCACCAGATGGAAGCGCTATTCAAGGAATACTCTGAACATGGCACAGGAAAAATCCGCCATCGTGTCAATATGGATAATTTTCAGGAATTAAACCAACAACCTGGCACCTTTACTGATTGGGAAAATTTACCAGATAGCAGCGATTTATTAATTTATGAAGGGCTTCATGGTGGCGTGGTGGCTGACAGCTGGACTCGACGTAAGATAGACGGTAAAGCGGGTCCCGCAGGTAAGGATCGTCGTGATCCCAATCGTAATAAAGGGGTAAACATTGCCCAGTATGTGGATTTAATGATAGGTGTGGTACCGGCGATCAATCTGGAATGGATACAGAAAATGCATCGTGATATGGATTGTCAGAATATGTCCCGTGAAGACGTTACCGGGTCCATTCTGGAAAGTATGCAAGATTATATCCATTTCATCGTGCCCCAGTTTTCCCTCACCGATATCAATTTTCAACGCATGCCCGTGGTAGACACCTCTAACCCGTTTATTGCCCGGGAAGTACCTGTTGAGTCTGAGAGTGTGATTGTGGTGCGATTTCGGGAGCCGAAGAAATATAACTTTCCCTACTTTCTGAAGCGCATACATGGCGCTTTTATGTCGCGTCCGAATACTATTGTGATACCTGGCGGTGAAATGAAGCATGCCCTGGATGTGATTTGTGCCCCCATCATCGAATCTTGCTGTAATTTAAAGGCTGGCTGCTTAGCCGGCTCCTGAGCTATTTGCCGATTAGCGCCTCGTCGTAACGGCCTTTTTTACCGGACAGCGATACATCATCACCACCGCTGTCGTCATCGCGTTTGGGTCGAAAATAATTGTTATCACTCGCTGAGCCAAATGGAGTGACCACGGGTTGCTTGTCGTACCGTTTAACACTGTCTACGGGGGCTTCGTCGAGAATATACAGGATGCCGATGATGGCGATTAGTACCAGAACGATCAACTGGATAAGCATGGAGGGGCTGATTCTGTTCGATGATTTCATACAATGGTATCAATGCTGTGTGCAGCGTTGCTGATATTAGAGGCTGATTGGCCTTGTCGGTGTTGGTGATGTTTACGCCTGTCCAGAAAGACTCGAAGGTTTGTTTGTCGCCTGTCTGATCGATATCGTATATCCGGTTTTTGGTGTCGGCTTTCACTGGTTTTAACCGGATCTACCGAGTTCAAGGCTACATTAGACTGGTGATTGAGCGCTTGAGCGTAGGTCGTTGCAATCCTGTTGATAGTACTTAGATTCAGCATAATGCTATTTTTTTGCCCTGTTTTATATACTATCGACGATTACAGGTAATTCTTGAGCTTTACCATCCCTGGTAAGCTGAGCCAATCTACTGGAGGCGCATGCTCGAGGTGTGGTCGGCTAAGGGTTCCAGGTGCTGATTGAGGAACCGGTGTTTATTTCCTGTGTTGAAACTGACCAGAGCAAAGCCATGGGAACTGATTTTGTCTATGGTGACCAGCTGGCCTGTGGTTTTAACGCGTACACGATCGCCTACACTAAGCATTTTTGCATTTATCATTTTTGTCTCCGGAATCACTAATTCAGGGATTATATTAAGCTTGCACAATAAACTTAGACTAGTTTATTACAAAGATCAAGTATCTTTATGTTTTTTCTGGGGATTTAGCTTTTATTGCTGGCCTGAGGCTCTGCTTGCTGTGATACCTGAGATTCTGTGTCCTTAGGTTGCACCGGAGGCATGCGATCCTGGAGTCGGCTGGGCTCCGATCCCATCACATATTCATAAATGATGGTATAAGCCAGTACATTGCTGACGTATTCCCGGGTCTCATGGAACGGGATGGTTTCAATCCAGCGGATAGCTTCCATCGGCTGGTATTCCGGTAGCCAGGCTTTTACCCGATGCGGGCCAGCATTATAAGCAGCCGTGGCAAGTACGGCCTGGCTATCATGGCGATCCAGCATTTGCTGTAGATAACCGGTACCCAGTTTAATGTTGGTGTCGGTTTTAAGCAGGCTATGTTTACCTCGGTATCGCACGTTCATATTTCGTGCGACGTGGCGTGCTGTACGGGGTTGTAACTGCATTAAGCCCAGTGCGCCTTTGGATGATTTGGCATCACTCATAAATGCACTTTCACGGCGTATGATGGCATAGGTCAAGGCTGGATCTATGCTGTTTTGCTCAGACCAGTTAGTGACCTTATCAAGCAGTGGTAGTGGAAAGCGAAGGGCAATGTCATCGCGGTATTTTGTTTTACCCATGGTGAATATCGCCCTGTCGTGCCAGCCCCATTGCTGGGCCAGTTTTGAAGCCACCAGTTTTTGTTGTTCGTCCAGTAAGTCCATTAATTGATGCCATTCACGCCGTGCTTCAGGAATACGCTTGAGACTGAATAATTCCTTCGCCCGCTGGGCCTGTTCGGTGTTGCTCAGTTTATGTATTTCTACGCTATCGGCTTGCAAGGGATGTACTTCAAACGAATAGGGCAATCCAAGATAATCAGCGGCCAGGAAGCCATAAAAACTACGACGGTTGGCCAGGCTATGATAAAAGCCCTCAGCCAGCTTGGTGTACCCTATCTGCTCATTGGCGTATGCCCACCAGTATTGCCAGCGCAGCTCAGCCTGTTTAGAGGGTGGCAGGCGTTCTATGGCAACCACCAGTTCTGGCCAGTCCGCCTGGCGGATAGCGCTACGTACTTGCCATTCGCGTATCGACTGATTGCTATAGCGATCAGGGATGCGATTGAGCCAGAAGTTGGCATCGGGCTCGTGACGTCTGGCTTTCTTCAGTCCAATAGTTTCATAGCTCTTGTAGAGATCCTCTTCT
>JBLYYN010000206.1:0-23217 GCA_048550535.1 Gammaproteobacteria bacterium | reverse complement strand
TGCCTACACTGGACATAGATGCACTGGAGCGTATTCGAAAAATGCAGCAACCGGGTCGTGAAAGTATATTACACAAGGTACTTAAGCTGTATTTAGATGGGACACCAGAATTATTGGAGAAAATGCAAACCGCATGTGCTGAAGCCGACGCTCAATCCCTGAGGGGATTTGCACATAGTCTTAAATCCAGCAGTGCTAATCTGGGCGCACTGTCAGTGTCCACACAGTGTCAAAATATCGAGTTGAGCTCAGGGCGTGGAGAACTGGCTGGAATGGAACAGCTGATACAGCAACTCAAGGCTGATTACCTGATTGTAGAGCAGGCCCTCAAGGCCATATTGAGCTCAGAGGCTGAGCTATCCTCTTAAAATACACATAAAAATCATAAAGATAAAGAAAACGCAAATGCACGCCAATAAACGCTAAAAAATAACAGATTAACCTATATCTCAAACTCATCTGGACTCTATAAAATCTGTTTTACAGCACTGTGATTCAGATATTTCCGAATTTAGCTTAACAAAGCTGTTTCTTTATTTGCGTTTGCTTTTGACTTTTCTATCGATGTATCCACCCATATTCGCTGATATTGATCTTGTCAGATTTTACTGACAATGATAACGTAACAACAGGTTTTTACCTTGCTGATTTTCTTAATAATTAATCGCTAAAATAGAACATAGCTAAAACATGATGAGCAGATACGGAGTCTCGTTATCATACGGTTATACAACTGTTTTTACAGGATTGAGCCATGACTGAATATGTTAGAAAAAACGGTTCTCGTGAATCTTTAGAAGTTGCCTCTGGTCAAGGAACTTCTATGCAGGTTCTAGTGAGTTCCGAAGAGGCACCGAACTTCGCTTTTAGAAAATTTGTCATGGCTCCTCACGGTGGTATGCCTAGACACAGGAACCTTGTAGAACATGAACAATATGTACTACAGGGTTCCGGGATCATAGAAATAGCTGGCGAGGCTTACGAGGTTTCTGCAGGTGACTCTGTTTACATTCCAGGTCAGGTTCCACATTCATATAAAGCGGGAAAAGATGGTTTAGAGTTCATATGTGTTGTGCCTAACAAAGCAGATAGAATAGAAATACTTGAATAGCTGCCTAACACTGGTTCAGTATAAACATCTAATAAACGGCATGCACCAAAAATGGAACATAAAAAAAGCAACAGATTTGTTTCTATGCATTCAGCAGCCAATCAGAAACTGTAAATAATTTTTACCTTATCAAAATTAAAAAACGCTTAACGCTGAATGGTGTAGAGTAAATCCGCACCCTGGTCACCACCACTTTCCGCTTTGATTTGCCATTTATCAGAGATTTGATAGCGCAAGGAGAGGGTGTTTACCGTTTCCATCAGGCCGACGCCGTAGCTGACATAAAGTTTGGGTGATAGATAGCGACCGACCACCAGCGAAGCCTGGTCACCGCTGTCATTGCTTTCGACCCGCATTTCGTCCAGTCCAAATCGTTCGCCCAGTACACGGGCCACTCGGTCACCTCCACTTAAACCAAGTGCCAGTGCTGCTTTTGCCATCATGGCGCCTTCTTCACCTGAGGCATTTTCCATGGGGCGGCCCAGTAACAGGTAGGACAGGGTATCGGTCTGGCCCATGGCTGGAATGGAAAACAGTTCCAGTTGGGGATGGTTCAGAGTGCCAATGAGCTTGATGCCGGCGGTGATGTTGTTAATGTGGCGCACGGCCCGAAGATCCAGGCCGGGATTGGTCAGTGGTCCGCCGGTGTAGAGTACGCGGCCGTGTTCAACATCCAGGCGTTGACCATAGGCACGATAGCGACCTTCAGGTATATTGATTTCGCCGGTGGCTCGGGTTAACTGGCCGGGTTCATCCTCCAGTAACAGACTGCCACCGAATCGTCCTTCAAAACCAAAACCATAAAAGTTGACCCGTTCGCCCAGGGTCAGGCGGATTTTGGTAAAAATGGACCACTTCTGTTGTGCTGGCTGTTCGCCACCGACAATCACCGCGTCATCTGACACACGCGCTGCGGTGGTGATGTCTTTGGGTTGCAGTTTAGCGATGGGAATATGGACATCACCGTTAATTTCAATGGTCCGATGTTGCAGTTTGATGTTCAGATCAGGTGTCACCTGCACCCGTGCTTCGGGTATACGTGACACCTCAAATTCTTTGCCTTTGATACTAAATTCACTGGGCCAGCCTGCGCTACTATCCAGCGTAGTATGTCCCTTGATACTGAGATCACCCTCGCCGGAATGGGCATCGAGGCTGAAGTTGATTTTGGCCAGATCTTGGCTCTGGCCCCTGATATTGAGCTGATCAATCATCAGGCCGAGTCTTGGGATGCGCAGGCTGCCGTTGATGAGCTGAGCATGGCCTTTTAGTTTGGGTTTACCCAGTGTTCCACTTACAGAGAGCTTCAGTTCCGCCTTGCCTTTGAGTTCCTGTATGTCCGGCACCAGGGCTTCGATTAATCCCAGATCATGGACATTCAGCTGTGCACTGGCCTGTAGTGGCTGGTTTTCCTTATCCAGGGCCAGCAGTCTGGCACCCGGCAAACTCAGCAGGCCCTGGAATCGATCGCCATTGCTCATGGCAATTTCGGCACTGGCCCTGAGTTCCTGGTTGTCGAGTAAAACATCCAGCTTTCCGTGGCGATATTCCCAACGCTCAGGGTCTCCTTCCAGTAGCGGGTAGTTCAATGCGCCTGCGGGCAATTCGATGTGGGCCTGTCCTGTCAGTAGATCGGGCGCCTTAAACTGAAGTTTTGCGCTGGCATCCACCACGCCTTCGAGTTTCAGATCGGGGGCTAGCCAGGGACTGAACAACAACAGTGGCGTTTTGTTCATCTCAAGCTGGGACTGCCAGGCATGATTGTCTCGCTGAAGTGAAGTGCATAGGCTGGCCTGCTGATGATTATGCCAGCACATAGTATCAAGGCTGAGGGTCTTTTCACTGAGGCTGAGTGTAGCCGGGGCCTTAAGTCCCCAGTTGGCAAACTTGTGACTCTGCACATCGGCACGCTCGATGCGCCCACGCCAGCCTTTGCTATCGATCTCACCCCTGAGCTGGATTTGCACAGAGGCCTCATCAGAGATCAATTTCGCTTCAAGCTGGTGAGTGTCTGCGTTGATGTCCAGGGATTGCAGCGCATAATCTCTGAGTTTGAGTGCCTGTGCGGCCAGCTGGATATCGATTTGTTGCCACTGGTACAGATCCACCGCAAGGGTTCCTTCAATAGCCCCAATCTCATAGTCTGCCAGCTTTAATGCTGAGCCATTGACCCGTGCTTTCACCAGTGGGGTCTGCCTGGGTCCACTGACCTGGCCCTGGGCCTGAAGCAGGCCTTTGGCCTGAGGATAAAGTTCGGCCAGGTCGTTGGAAGCGATAGACCAGTTGAGATCCAATGCGTCACCCGCCTGACCCTGCAGGCTAAGCCGAGAGTGGCCGGAGTGTAAATCCAATTGGGTGATGTCTAGATTGTTGCCATCTAAACTGAGCCGACCGAGGAGTGACACTGGATAGCCCCGCAGCTGTCCTTTCAGCGGGTTAATATGGGCGTCGGCAATCCACTTTCCGTTTTCATAGCGGCCGTTGCTGGTCAGGCTGGCGTTAAGTTTGCCGGGCCATTGCGGCCAGAGGCGGGCGGGATTGATATTGTGGGCATTGATCTTTGCCTTCCAGCTCAGCAGCGGTGACCAGTTGAGCTGGCCCACGGCTATGGCTTCACCATCGAGTGTGGTGATGCGCAGAGACTGGATAGTTAAGCCATCCAGATTACCCTCGGCACGGGCATACCAGTGGGAAGGGGGGGCTTGTGGCCAGGGGCGATCGGTTTCCAGATCAATACGGTAGTGGTCGATGTTGCCCTCGATGGTGGCACTGCCGCGGGCGCTGCTGAACCAGAGTGGCTTATGCATCGGCCAACTCAGGTTTTGCCAGTTTAAGGCCAGTTTAATGTCGCCGCCACGATCACCCGGCAGCCATCGGCCACTGGCATCAAGCTGTGTGTCATGACTGGGTGCATTCAGTTTCAGCTGATCGATCTGCAGGCTGCTGTCACTCAGACGCCTAAGTTCAAATTCCGCATTCAGGGGGCCGAGTTCAGGATAGCTGCCCTCCAGTTTGCCCGACACGGTGGCTGTGCTTAAGTCACCATTAGCTTGCAGTTTTAGTTGGCCACTCAGTGCCGGCCAGTCCTTGTTCATTTGCGAGATATTAAATTGACTGGCATCGACTCTGGCCTGCCAGCTGAGTTGCCCTAGCAGGTCCTTTAGTTCGGCGTCGAGTGTGAGTTGCAGCGGGCCCTGCAGTTGCTGTTTTATGTGGCTGCTGTGTATATCGCCTTTGAGCTGGCCCTTGCCCTTAATCATTGCTCCGGTCGGAGGTTCGGCCTGCCAGCGTATATCCAGATCATGTGGGTAGTTGTGGCTGGGTTTGAGATCCCCCTTGATACTCAGGCTGAAACGGTGGTCACTGATCTCGAGCTGCTGGATGCTGATCTGACTGAAGTGACTGCTGGCATCGAGCTTTATCTGTTTCAGCCCATAGCTCTGCTGGCCCTGACTAAGCCTGAAGTCAGTAATTTTGGCATCCTGTAACACCACCCGCCAGGGCAGGTGGATTTCGGGCAGAGTTAAATCCTGTTTCAGGGCCGGATCAGGTTTATCTGTGCTGGGTAAAACGATTTTAAGTGACTGTATGTGAAGACGACTGAGACTAATACTGGTCGTTAACAGTGAAAGCGGCCGCCAGTCGACAATGATCCGATCGGCCGTGATGAATGCATCCTTGTGCTGGTATTCGATATCCTTAACTGTGATGGGGCCGATCAGTTTTCCTTCCGGCCTGCTCATGATTAACTCAGCGGGCAGGTAGGGCAAAGCTCGTTGATAAGCCCAAAGCAGGCCGCTTTCCGTCGTGGTCAGCCATGTCAGTAGTATGACCGGTATCAGTAGCAATACTGCGATGAGTCTGTATATTAGCCGCTTCATAAATCTGGCCCGATATTAATATGCAGCCGCCAGGGATGACCGTCCTGGCTGAGCGCACTGGCCAGATCGAAGCGCACCGGCCCCACCGGTGATTTCCATCGAAAGCCGAAGCCGGCACCTCGTTCCAGATCGTCATTGAGACTGTCGATGGCATTACCCGCATCATAGAAAAGTGCGGCACTCCACTTGCCATTGAAGCTGTGTTCGAATTCTATGCTGCCAACCATCAGATGCTTGCCACCCACCACCTGGCCCGATTCGTCCAGCGGACCGAGTGACTGGTAATTATAACCACGCACGCTTTGGGCGCCGCCGGCAAAGAAACGCACTGAGGAGGGGAGTTGTTCAAAGGCATCTGTCCAGGTGCTGCCCAGATTGCCACGGCTGATAAAACGATTATGCGGCCCCAATGGGTGAATGGCTTTGATGCCTGCCTGCAGTTGTGTAAAGCTGGTATCGGATATCAATTGATCGCTGGCGCCACGCAGACTGATATCGAAGCGCAGGCCATCGACGGTGTAAATAAAATTGTTACCCCAGGTGCGACTCCAGTTGATGCCGGGCATGAGCAGTGTGGAATCACCACTTTCATCGGCGATAAGAAAATCCTCCTGTTGATAATTGAGTGAAATGGATTCACGCCAGTCACCGCGACTGCGCTTGAGGCTGGCACCGACACTACGTATGGTGCTTTCGCTGGTATCGGTGGTTTCATTGACCACACCTGCGCTGTAAATCATCTGGTCGGTACGTGGATTGAGTATCGGCACACGGTAGTGAGCAATCAGGCTATAGCCGATTTCAGATATACTGGCATCAGTATTAAATTTGTGTCCACGTGTATTGAGGCGCGGGATTTCCCAGCCAAATTTAGCGCGAGCCCCGGTATCGGTGCCATAACCCAGTCCAAAGCTGTAGCGATGGCGTTTACGTGGAATGAGCATAACACTGACGGGGATTTCAAGGCTCTCCGCTAAGGGTTGACCCGGGGAGACTTCGACCAGTTGAAAATAGTCACTGTCATTCAGTGCCTGTTGCAGATCAATCATCTGACTCAGTGTGTAGGGGGTGTCTCTGTCGAATGAAATGTAACGTTGTAATAGTTCTGCATCGAGAGCATCCTGTTTCAACTCGACTGCACCGAATCGATAGCGGGGGCCACCGTCATAGTTGAGTTGAATACGAGCTGCATAGGTATCGAGATCAATCTCTACCCGGTGTTGCACAAAGCGAGCATTGAAATAGCCACGTTCCGATGCCAGTCTGGCCAGGCTGGACTTGATGTTCTCATATTCAACATGATTAAACACATCACCTTTGTGCAGGGGAAAGTCCTGGATCAGTGTCTGGAACTCCGGGTCCTTGCCCATCTCCTGACTGATGCTGAAGTCGAACTGTGCAATGGGCAGTGCCGGTCCGGGGTCAATGTTATAGCTTGCCTGCCAGTGATCGGGCGATGTGCGGGTTAATTCTGCCTTAATAAGCGGTCGGTAATAGCCGAAGGGCTGCAATGCTCGGGATATTTCCTGGGGCGCTTTTTGGTGCAAACGGCGCAGGCGAGCTTCGCTCATCAAGGCATGATCTTTCTGTTGCTCCATACTTAGGAGCAGGCGGACATTGTCCTCCAGTGGTTTGTCGATACCGCTGATGACAATGTTTACACTGGCCTGCGCATAGAGGGTTGTAGAACAAAAAAAGGTCAGGAAGACCAGCAGCATTCGCTGCATGTTATACATCTGGGTTCCTTAGTCTCGCTGTTTGCTCTCAACAGTTGTTATTGGAAATGGAGCGGTGATACTTCCACTATAAATACTGCGGTGGGGGAATGGAATTTCAATACCCTGCTCATCAAAAGCGTTTTTAATCTCTTCGTGAATGCTGTTTTTAAGGTTCAGAAAGTTTTCTCGTTTGGCCCACACCGAGTACTGGATATCTAAAGAGGATTCACCAAATGCCTGGAAAATGTAAAGCGGTTTCGGTTCCTCCAGACACAGTGGGTTTTTATCCGCAATCTCATCCAGTACTGTTCGTACTTTTTTCAGGTCTTCTTTGTAGGCCACACCCACCATCACATCGATACGGCGGATCGGGAAGCGGGTGAGCGTCGTCACTTCCGATTTAATCAGGGTTTCGTTGGGTATGCGCACAAACAAATTATCAAAGGTGCGCAGTTTTACCGAGAGCAGATCGATAGAGAGCACTTCACCGGTGGTGGTACCTACACGAATATTATCGCCCACGGTAAATGGACGTTCAGCCACCAGAAACAGTCCACTGATCAGGTTAGAGGCCGAGGTCTGTGAGGCAAAACCAATCGCCACACTGAGAATACCGGCCGCGCCTAACAGTACACTCAAATTAAATCCGAGTTCATGTAAAGCTGAAATCAGGAACAGGATAAGAATCAGGTAATAGCTACCCCGCTTGAGCAGCATGTTATGATGATTGTCAGCCTTTTTACCTGCAATTTTTGTCACTGTGGAACTAACCAGTTTAGCCACTGCGATACCGACGATGACCAGAATAATGGCACGTGTCACTCCCCACATTCTTTCGCTAGTTAGAAAATTGAGGATGTCAGCCCAGAATGCATTCATAGTTATCTCCAGTCAGCAATTAGCTGAATACAGCATTGAAGGCACGGAATATTACACTGCTGTCCGCCTTGTTACGGGGCTCACTGAGCTGCACTGCCTGTTCTGCTTCTTCAGGTGGTTTGTTGTCGATTTTAAGTTCTGCCATATCGCCGTCTTTTTCACGAATCAGGGTGACCTGAGGTGTCCATAGTTGCCCGTTTGAAGATGCGTATAAATGTAATAAAGGCGCAGGTAAATTTAAACGCTCCAATGAAAGCGTGGTGTCCGCATGGTTAATAATCAATACCGGTGTAATGGCGCGGTGTGGTCGCTGAGGCAGTTCATCAAGATTCAAACGGCAATGAGTGTTTGATGCGTAGCAGAGTTCACCTTCAAGGGTTGATGAGCCAAACCAGGTGTCTGATGGGCGCTGAATAGCAATGACTTTCAGTGCTTTGTGGGGTGAAGAGCCGACCGCCAACTGAAGCCACAATGGCATGCTGACATACAATATCACCTCTTCGCCAGCAGTCAGATTAAACGGCGTAAGAGGACGGGAGATTATCGGACGATCCGCCAGCATCGGCGTAATGTTTAGTTGCCCGGAGGTGTCACGAAAAACATAACGTGAATTATCGCTGAGTGACTCTGGCAGCTGGTCGGTGTCTGTTATGTGCCAACTGACGTGGTTGTTATCGAGTTCTTGCATACGCTCATGAGCGATTTGCCACTCCCCATTCAGGCGACGCACGATAAGAGTCAACGGGCCTATATGCCATTGCCTGCATTGACCGCTGTCAAACGTAAAGTCTCCCCACCAGGATGATGCTGCCTGTGAGTCATTTGTCATAGTTTTCCCTTTGAAAATAGCTAATGAAATGCGGGTTCACCAGCTTTGCCCTGAATTCATATCTCAGGCAAATTATATATTTAAAAATCAGAACAAAGGTAAATTCTTTTTACTATTTTTCGAGCCACAAAGGCTGTTGGCTAGCTTCATTCATCTGTGCTTCTGAGTTGATGTATAAAGCTGGCGTTACAGTGATTGTCGCG
The DNA here is from genome assembly GCA_048550535.1 of Gammaproteobacteria bacterium. Taxonomy (GTDB): domain Bacteria; phylum Pseudomonadota; class Gammaproteobacteria; order SZUA-229; family SZUA-229; genus CBDULX01. Next base: position 14,596 of record JBLYYN010000206.1, on the reverse strand, counting down.
GTGTTTTGTGTTTTAGAACAAGTTTAATAAACATGATCCATGGTGGGCTGATGGAAACAAAAAAAGCGCAACTAACACAATGCCAAATGATTCAAGGCTGTGCTATATCCAAGGCCTTTGAACGTTTCTGCTCCAGCTTATTTATAAATAAATACACAGGTCATGTTTTTTCTGCCACAGTGAAATTATCTAAGATATACCAAGCTAAGAATTATTTAGTTATGGAAACACTTGCATGGATGAGTTTAACTATTAAATTGTAACTCAGGCTTGCTCCTAAACGCTTTGGCGTTGATCGCCATTAAATCCTGATCTCCACTACGCCAGCCAGGCCATCGCCAGTCCTAATAGCACAAGCAGGGTGATTCTGGCGCTCCAGCCATTCACTAAATGGTTTAGCTTCGGCCAGTCCAGTATCGTCTGACATTGTTTAACCATCTTCAGCATCAAGCTAAGGCTAAAGCGCTGGAGACTAACCCGTTTGTTATTGGCCCATTGTCCGCTCATGTTAATCCAACGCTCGGCGGATATACCCAGAGTTTTCAGTGCTTGTAAAGTAAAGTCAGGTTCTGGATGTGTGTCCTGAAAGCTTGCTAGCATTATAACTAGTACTGCCAGAACTATACCCCATAGGGCTATAAAGGGGTAAACCAGATAGCTGTACTGATGCCATAGAGGAGGATGCGCCAATCCCGTTCCCAGGGCAGCGATAAACAGCCCAGTACCGAACATGCATAGTCTTTCGGGTATCCGTCTTATGGATTTATGGGTAATAAGCCTCAGCGCTGTGTACAGCATGGCCACCAGCCCCAGAATCTGCACAGGCATTCCCATCATGGAAAGGCTCGGTTCTCCGATGCCCAACCAACGTAGTGCACCCAGCAACGCCATGGCAACCGGAACCCCAGCCAGCAACAGGGTTCTGGAAACAGCTGCTGACCTGTAGCTGGCCGATAGCCAGAGCTGGACTGGCCAGATACCGGCTTTGAGCGCGAAGCCGGTGAATGCCATCCAGAAATAAAACTGTGAGGAGCCCGTTGCTGGCATGGCCTGGCGAACCGATGAGTAGTGCAAATTTTCTGTGCTGTAGGCAGCCAGTAACAGAGCTTCGAACAGGGCCAGATCCGCCAGTACCAGAAAGATGATATAAACGCGTCCGGCTCGCCTTATTTGGGCATTGCCACCCTCGATCAACAGGCCGTAAAAACCATAGCCCATGAGTGCGGAAAAGCTGAAGAAGCCCACCAGGTCAGTTGACAAAAGAGCACCCAGGTTGCCAGCCAGGGTCAACATAAAAAATGTGTTTGCCTGATTAACACTAGAGTTGTGGTTCGAGGTTTTTTCCATAGTTGCGGCCATCAACCAGATGGTTATGGACATGGCCAGAATCCAGCGGCTGTTGTGATCTATAGCAAAACCGGTTCCGAATAGCAGCCAGGGCAGTTCCAGGGAGGCAGTTCCAGGTAATATTAATAGCACCATTGCAGGTATCAAGGCCAGGTGGCGTGGCCAGGGTAGACGGGAGCACAGTGCCGGGACGGCCAGTAACAGCGGCCAGATCACCGCCATCCACAGCGTAATGGAATAGATGTCCAGGTTCATGTCCGATAGAACTCCCGCACCGCAATCAGTTTCGCCCATTCCAGTGGGCTGAACGCCAGCGTTGCCAGCAGTCCGGCAGCCAGGGCCATGGCTGCCGTCAACATGGGTGGCAGCAATAACATCCAGGCGGTTTCCTTGCCACCGAAGTCGTGTTCCTCTGGCCAGGCATCCGGTGGCTGCTTAAACCAGGCAGTATGTAAAATGGGCAAGAAATAGGCGGCGTTGAGCAGGCTACTGCCAGCCAGTACCAGGATGACCCAGTTCTGATCCGCTTCCAGCGCACCCAGTCCCAGATACCACTTGCTGATGAAACCGGCGACGGGTGGCACACCAATCATACCGAAGGCACCGACGGTGAAAGCCGCCATGGTCCAGGGCATGCGACGGCCGACACCATTCATTTCACTGACTTTGTGAATGCCCAGGGTTTCTGCCAGATTACCGGCACAGAAAAACAGGGTGATTTTCATCAGGCCCTGGTGCACCAGATGCACCAGGCCGCCGATTGTGGCGATGGGTCCGGCGATGGCGACACCCAGGGTAATGTAGGACACCTGGCTCACGGTGGAGAAGGCCAGTCGACGCTTAAGGTCATCCTGAAACAATGCGCGCAGGGAACCGTAGATTATGGTGATAGCTGCTAGCCATGCCAGAGGTTCAGCAACGCCCAGCCCAACGGCAAAGTCGATACCAAACACATCGTATACCACGCGTACTATGCCAAATGCTCCGGCTTTTACCACGGCCACTGCATGCAGCAGAGCGCTCACCGGTGCCGGCGCAACCATGGCCTGGGGTAGCCAGCCGTGCAGTGGTACCAGGGCGGCTTTCACACCCAGTCCAGCGATGAGCAGGGCGAAAATGATGACCAGGGCCGGGCGATGTTCATCACCGAGACCATGGAGAAAACCGCGTGGGGTAAATTCCAGGGTACCGGTCAAACTATACAGCCACACCGTAGCAAGCAGCAGCAGAGCGCCTCCAAAAACGGTATATTTGAGATAGGTCTGCCCGGCACGTCGGGCCACTTCGGTACCGCGGTGTACCAGTAAGGGGTAGGTGGACAGGGTCAATAGTTCATAAAACAACAGGAAGGTAATCAGGTTGCCGGACAGGGCTACGCCGACGGTGGCGGTCACGCACAGGCTAAAAAAACCAAAGAAGCGACTGCGGTGGGGGGAATCTTCCAGGTAGCCAATGGCATAGATGGTCGTGACCAGCCAGAGTACTGTGGACAGGGAGACGAACAACAGGGCCAGAGGCCCGGCTCGCAGCACCAGTTCCAGATCCGGTAGCAGTGCCAGTCGCGTTTCATAGTGATGCTCGTTATAAACCCCCCAGATCATCCAGACTACCAGTAGCAGTTTAACCAGGGCTCCGGTCAGGTTGAGTGTCGTACGCAGGCGTACCTTGTCTTCGGGCAGGGTAAAGATGACCAGACCTGGCAGCAGAGAACTGGCTACCACCAGCAGTGGAATCCATGGGTCCCAGTTCATGGCCTGACCTCGCTGGCGCCGAATACGTCGCCAATAGCCAGCAGCTCCAATACCGGAGCAGCCAGAAATCCCAGTAGTACAGCTCCCAGTGCGAGTGACAGGGCTGTCCATTCCATGATGGCAGGAACCGTCCTGGCTTCGTGTGTGATATTAGCCTGGGTGAAGGCTTTCCCCAGTACCTTAAATACATACGCCGCTGCCAGCAAACCGCCAAGGATCAGTACCGCTACTATGTCCCAGCGATCCTGTATCAGGGCGGTCTGGAGTAACAGCCACTTGCCGATAAAACCTCCGCTGGGTGGTAAACCCATAATGCTGACGCCCGCCAGGGCGAAAGCTGCCGCCGTTAGTGGTAGACGTTGCACCACCCGATCCAGGTCTGCAATGCGATCATGGCCGCCAAAACGCAACAGGTTCCCGGCCGCCATGAACATGGCCGCCTTTGCCAGGGCATGGGAAAGCGCCAGATAGGCGACGGCGTTCCAGGCGGTGATGCCAGCAGTTGCGACCAGTGGAAATGCCAGAAACAGATAACCAATCTGGGCCACGGTGGAATAGGCGATAAGTAATTTCAGTCGGGACTGACGCAAAGCCTGCAGTGAGCCCCAGAGTACCGCGGCAGCACCGAGCAGGCCGAGTAATGTCTCTACGCCAGGGCCGCTTTCACTGAGTATTGGACTGAAGATGCTGAGCCAGAAGCGCAGCAGAATATAAAATGACGCTTTTACCACCAGTGCCGATAACAGGGCACTGACCGGAGCCGGTGCGCTGGCATGGGCAGCTGGCAACCAGAAGTGTAAAGGGAACAGGGCTGTTTTTAGCGCCAGGCCCGCGGTTATCAGCCCCAGTGCAGCCCATACCGAGGGTGAGGCATCCATGCGATCCGCAAGTATTGCGATATCGACGCTGCCGAAGTTGTGATAGAGCAGGGCCACACCCAGCAGGTATGATAATGAGCCCAGCAGGGTCGCCAGTAAATAACGCATGGCTCCGCTCAGGGCATCCCTGCCACCACTCAAGGCCGCCAGTGCTACTGCGGCCAGACCCATCAATTCCAGGGTGACGTACAGGTTAAAAATATCGGCGGATAAAAACAGGGCATTGAGTGCAGCCAGCAGGAACAACCAGATGGGCCAGAAGCGAACGCCAATCTCATATTTGAAATAAGCGGCTGAATAGACGCTGACACCGACTCCGACCAAAGCGGTGAGTGACAGCATCAACAGACTCAAGCCGTCGGCATACAGGTCTATGCCCAAGGGTGCACCCCAGCCACCCACGGCATGATGATAAACACCCTTAGCCTGCATTTGCCAGCCCAGGCCTGAGACCATCAGGGCTGTGACAAAAGCACTGACCAAGCCCAGCACCCTGGCCCGTCGCGGCCAGATGAAACAGCTCATGCCACCGACCAGGGGCAGCATAATCAGCATGGCAGCCCAGGGGAAATCCGATATCATAACTACCATGCGCGCTACTCGCTCCCCTCATTGGGAAGCTCGGCGCGTCCGCTTTCAGTATACAGTTTAAGCATTAAGGTAAGTGCCATGGCAGTGGCTGAAACAGCCACTACAATACCGGTAATGACCATGGCGTGGGGAACGGCATCGGGTTGATGGTCCACAGTTCGTTTTGCCAGTGCCACCAGTACCAGGAAGATACCGCTACCCATAATATTGATGGCCAGGATCTTACGCAACAGGTGTGGCTGGATGATCAGGGTATAGAGTCCCAGGGAAAATAGTCCGACACCCACCAGAGCGAAAAGGGTCACAGTACTCATCTGTATTCCTGCTGCTTATTATTCGGAGGCTGGCCACCCAGGAACAGGGCGGCCAGTGTGGCGCCGATGCTCAGGGTCGCCAGGGTCTCTAATATCAGGATCAACCTGCCTGCCTGAGCCGGAGGGTATTCCAGTAATTGCCCTTCAATCATGAGTGTGACCATGGCCATGGTGACGAAGGCTGCAGGACCTGCCAGCAGTATCAATCGTAGAAATAGTCCGTTAAAGCCTGGCCCTGGATGCCAACCCGATAACAGCAACAGTACCCCGGTGGCGCCCAGTACCGAACCCGCCTGAAAAGCGCCACCGGGTGCATCGGCACCCACCCACAGCAGGTAAGCGGCCACCAGAATTAATACCGGTGTTAACAAACGTGACAATGTGACCAGCACAGTACCGGGACGGTTCTCGCTATGTATGGTCGCTTCACCGAACGACCAGACGCCCAGTAAAGCGGTTAATAACACCACCATTTCCAGCAGGGTGTCGTAACCCCGGTAGTTGAGTAACACCGCAGTGACCGGATTACTGACACCGCTGGTGTGCAGATTTGCACTGATCTCGGCACTGAGTCCCTCGGCCAAAGGCGGTAATGACAGCACCCCATAGCCGAGTCCGGCAGCCACCAGCATCACGCTGACAGCGGGCAACCACTGCAGACCGGGGCTTTTGATATTGGCTTGTTCAGCCTGATCCGCAATTTCCTGGTCTAACGCTGCGAAATCCAGTCTCGCCAGTGCCGCCATCAGTAAGGCACCGGTGAGACCCGCGCCTATGGCCGCTTCGGCCAGTGCCACATCCGGCGCCTCCAGGCGCACCCAGACCAGTGCCATGAGCAAGCCAAAAGTGATGAACAATACAATGGCTTTGAACAGATCGGCACAATTTAGAACCTGCCAGGCCAGCCACAGTAATCCCAGTGCCAACAGGCCATCGAATACCCAGCTTATCAGGTCCGGCGTTTCCATAAGCGGATTCCTTTGTGCAATGCCCCTCGGGCCACCAGATGGGCAACACTGGCCCCAGACACTAAAACCAGTATCCAGATCAGCAGCAATTTGCCTGCACTGGCCCAGGATCCGGCCTGTAAAATCAGACCCGCTATGATCAGGCCGAGACCCAGGTTATCGGCCTTGGTCAGGGCATGGAGACGGGTATAAACATCGGGAAAGCGCAGCAGACCCAGGGTGCCTGCCAGAAAGAACAGGGCTCCAGCGATGAGTAATGCTGCGGACAGGATATTAACTGTCATCATGGTTTTCTTCCTGTCCCGGCCAGGTGCGCTGCACAAAGGCCACGGCTGTTATTGCCGCCAGCAGGGCAAACACCAGGGCGACATCACGCAGGGCGGGATTATCCGTTGCCTGAGCCAGCAACAACAGTATGGCGACCGCGGTGGTGCCGAATAACTGTGCGGCCAGCATACGATCGGCGGCACTTGGACCGCGTAATATGCGCCACATTCCGGCACCGAGATTTAGCAGCAAAAACAGCGCCAGGCCGAGGTAGAGGTTTTGCATGATTGCTTACTCCTCCAGGGTGACCGCTGTTTCGAAACCGGGAGGTTTGATCGCAAGCACGGAACAATCGATCTGGTTCAGAATGGTTTCCGCCGTATTACCCATGATAAATCCGGGAATGCCCGTACGGCCCAGGGTACCCATGATCACCATATCGGCTTCTATCTGTTTGGCCAGTATGGGGATCTCTTTGCGAGCCGAACCCTTGACCAGGTGAGTGTGGGGTTTGAGGTAATCCATGGCATCCTGATTCATATTCCCTATGACTTCTTTCAGCAGTTCATCCAGACGGGTTTTGTGCTGGAGTCTTACCTGTTCCACGTAATCGATAATATCCACTTCTGGGGTGCGCATAAACGCACTGCGCATGGTGCTCTCACCAATCGCTTCCCAGGCGTTGACAATATGCAACTCGGCAAAGTCGGAAAGTGCCATGGAGCTGGCTATTTGTAGAATCTGCTGATTCAGCAGGCGACGTGACGCCAGCTCTTTCGGAGGGGAGGCATCATCGACATCCACGGCTACCAGAATGCGTCGGTAGGATTTTGGGGCCTGGGGCTTGATCAGCCAGACTGGGCAGGGACAGTTACGCAACAGTTGCATATCTTCGCTGGTGAATAAATGATCCAGCCAGTCTCGTGTTTCAGGCACCTTGATCACCAGGTCGTGACCCTTACGCATGACTTCGCGGATGATTTCCAGAAAAGCGACTCCTTGTAACACTCGGGTGTTGATCTCGATTCCTTTACGGAAAGGTTCGACCTGAGCTTGCAGGTCCTGAGAATGTGCGCTGACCATGGCAGCCTGAAGATCTGCGGAGATCGGGCCACCATCCGGCATGCCTATGCCCGCAGTAATACGGGGAATGACTTCGACTACCGTCAGTCTGGCCTGGTTATTCTGTGCCAGCGTGACGGCACGTTCCAGGGCCGGTTTACATGTCATGCCGCTTTCTACCACACAAACAATATTTTTAAATCGCTTCATTTCATTTATCTCCCCTGGGTGTATTGAGGGGTATGCCGAATATACGGGCCACACTTTGTTCCACTGACTCGAGTTCTGCCAGAAAATTTTGCCGGCTGTCGAGGACATGTATTTTCATAATATTTTGCTCAAGGGCTGCGCTCAATGTACCCGGTAACAAGTTAACGGTATTGGCCAAAAACACCCGCGGCAGTCCTGGCGGTAATCGGATCGGGTACTCAACCAGGTCCGGATATATGGGCATGCGGGGATGAAAGGCTCGCCAGGCCACATCTATACCCCCCCGCAGAGAGTACATGAGGAAAAACGGCACGAACCTCAAAAACTGGTACCAGACAAAATCTATTGGCGGCAGCAGCATGGCGCTGGACATCAGCGCGAGCAATACCGCGGGTACGCCGATCCACCAGGAATTGGTGGCGCCATCGGTGAGCGCCCACCAGATCAGCAGGAACAGGCCTCCACGCCACAGCATGCTGACAGTCCTGGTATTTTTTATAATTCTCAAATACGTTGCTCTACTTTAGTGTATCTGCGTAGCAACCACTTCTCTATTTCCACCAGAATTAACACCGAAGATGCTACCAGGGTGACACGCAGCCAGGCGTCACCGCTCATGGCTACGGTGGCGAACAGAGTCTGCATGGGTCCAAGGTAGGTAAATGCCAATTGAATCAAGATCAGCAGGCCGATGGCATAGAGCACATAGCGATTACCGGTCAGGCCCTCATAGGTCAATGCGGGTGCCAGCAGATAGCGCGCCGTCAATAGATAAAATATTTCGAACATCACTACGCTGTTAACCGCGATCGTGCGTGCCAGTTCGATGGAGGCACCGTGTTCCCGTTCCCACAGGAACAGCCCAAAAGTGCCGGTCACAATAATCAGCGATACAAAGACGATGCGCCAGATGAGGAAACCTGACAGTAAAGGCTGTTTAGGGTTTCGAGGTGGACGTTGCATAACATTGCGTTCGGCAGGCTCGAAGGCCAGGGTCAGGGCCAGGGTGACGGCAGTGATCATATTGATCCACAGAATTTGTGCTGCGGTAATGGGCAGCATCCGTCCCATCACGATAGCGGCGATGATGATGAGTGCTTCGCCACCATTGGTTGGAAGAATAAACAGGATGGATTTTTTTAGATTGTCATAGACCGTGCGACCTTCTTCCACGGCATGGGCGATGGAGGCAAAGTTGTCGTCGGTGAGCACCATTTCTGCTGCTTCCTTGGCCACTTCGGTGCCCTTAAGACCCATGGCGACACCCACATCGGCACGTTTTAATGCCGGTGCGTCGTTCACACCGTCGCCGGTCATGGACACCACTTCCCCCGTCGCCTGCAGTGCGGTGACCAGTTGCAGTTTCTGTTCCGGGGATACCCGGGCGAAGATATCGCAGCGCTGTACGGCTTCGCGCATCTGTGCTTCGTCATAGCTATCCAGCTCCGAGCCATTAACCACCGTGACTCCGTCGCCTATACCCATCTGGGCACCAATAGCTCGGGCCGTGATGGCATGGTCACCGGTGATCATCTTCACCCGGATACCGGCCGACTGGCAGGCATGTACAGCCGCCGTGGCTTCTTCACGGGGTGGGTCGATAATACCCACCACACCCAACAGGGTCAGGCCACCTTCTACATCGCTAAAACTCAGGCTTCTATGCCCGGCTTCAGCGGGCTTGAAGGCGATGGCCAGCAGTCTTTGACCTCGACTCGCCATGCTCTCCATAGAGGCTTCCCAGTAGGCCTTGTCCAGTGCTACAGGTTCACCGCGCATGAGTTGCATGTGGCACATTTCCAGTACCTGTTCTGGTGCACCCTTGAGATAGATAAAGCCATGACCGGCGTGGTCATGGTGCAGAGTGGCCATGAACCGGTGTTGCGACTCAAAGGGGATGGCATCGGTGCGTGGAAACTGGGTCTGGAGGTAATCCTGTGCCAGGCCAGCTTTCAGTGCCAGGGTCACCAGGGCGCCTTCGGTGGGGTCGCCCTGCATCTGCCACTGGCCGTTCACTTCTGAAATCGATGCGTCATTACACAACAGGGCGGCCTGAGCCACTTCTTTCAGTAGCGGAAATCCTTCCGCAGTAACGTCCTGGCCATCCAGGCTAAAAGCACCGTGAGGATCATAGCCGGCACCGCTGACCTGGCAGTGGCCGGCACCGGTGGCCACCGTCAACACGGTCATTTCGTTGCGGGTGAGGGTACCGGTTTTATCCGAACAGATGACGGTGACCGAGCCCAGGGTCTCGACCGCCGGCAGTCGGCGGATAATGGCATGCTTTCTGGCCATGCTCTGAACACCGATGGCCAGGGTAATGGTCATGATCGCGGGTAGTCCTTCGGGGATACCGGCCACCGCCAGTCCCACGGCGGCCAGGAACATTTCACCGAGGGAATAATTTTCTATCAGCACACCATAGGCAAAGGTGGTGGCGGCGATGATGCCAATAGCAATGGTCAGCCATTGGGCGAAGGTGGCCATTTGCCGTAACAAGGGCGTGGTCAGCATCTGCACCTCGCGCAGCATACCGCTGATGCGACCAATCTCAGTCGTATCGCCGGTGGCAACCACCACACCCAGTCCCTGCCCATAAGTGACCAGAGTACCTGAGTAGGCGAGACACTTGCGGTCGCCAATGGTGGCGTTTTCAGCAACTGCATTGATGGATTTTTCAACCGGTACCGATTCACCAGTGAGCATGGCTTCATCGATGCGCAGTTCACGCAGTTTGAACAGACGTAAATCCGCCGCTACCTTGTCACCGGATTGCAATGAGACGATGTCACCGGGTACCAGCTGCTCAGCGGGGAGGTTGATGAACTTACCATCACGTTTAACCAGCGCCTGATGGGAGAGCATATTACGGATGGCATCCAGGGCTTTTTCAGCCTTACCTTCCTGGATAAAACCGATGATGGCATTGATGACCACCACCCCCAGGATAACTCCGCTGTCTACCCAGTGTCCTAGCAGGGCGGTGATGACACCGGCACCTAGCAATACATAGATAAGCACGTTATGGAACTGTGCCAGAAAGCGTGCTAACGGACCTTTGGTTTTTGCCGGACGCAGTCGATTGGGGCCGAATTCCTGCAACCTCTGATGGCTGAGTTGCTGTGACAGTCCTTCTACAGACGAAGATGTTTTCTCAAATACACTATTGGTTTCAATGCTGTGCCAGGGTGTTGTTTTTGTATCACCGTCATTAACCATCGTTGTTTTCCTTATGTTTATTCTCAATGGATTTGGGTTAAGACATCTAACTAATAGCCTAGATAGATTAACGCTTTAATTAACAATATGGCAAGTATGCTGTTAATATGCTGATCCTTGCTTTAACTTTCGTTATTGATCATTTCACCAGAATAGATGGCGAGTCTGTTTATCTTTAAAAGGTGCCCGAACTCGCCATCTGTTCAAGTGATAAAAGCAGATTTTCTGCCAGCCTGCAGTCAGCAAGATTTCTGCCCTAATCGCAGTTAGTTATTCATCGATATTATGTCATTAATCGCGATGCTTAGCCTTTTCCTTTAGTACTTGTGTTTTTTGTTTTGGCATTCTTTTCAATGAATTGAATGATGGTACCGGCGATATCTTTACCGGTAGCCGTTTCAATACCCTGCAGGCCAGGAGACGAATTGACTTCCATCACCAGAGGCCCATGATTCGATCGCAACAGGTCGACACCGGCCAGATTCAAACCCATGGTCTTAGCCGCACGGACCGCAGTGGAGCGTTCCTCCGGAGTGATTTTTATCAGGCTGGCATTACCGCCCCGGTGAAGATTGGAACGAAATTCTCCTTCGGCACCCTGACGTTTCATGGAGGCAACCACTTTGTCGCCAATGACAAAACAACGAATGTCGGCACCGCCGGCTTCGCCTATAAATTCCTGTACCAGGATATTGGCCTTTAATCCCATGAATGCCTGGATAACACTCTCCGCGGCTTTTTTAGTTTCCGCCAGCACCACACCTATACCCTGAGTACCTTCCAGTAATTTGATCACCAGGGGTGCACCGCCGACCATCTTGATCAGGTCTTCAACATCGTCCGGTTTATGGGCAAAGCCTGTGACCGGTAAACCTATACCTTTTCGAGATAATAATTGCAGCGAACGCAGCTTGTCCCTTGATCGGGAAATCGCTACCGATTCACTGAGCGGATAAACCCCCATCATTTCGAACTGGCGCAGAACCGCAGTACCGTAAAATGTAACCGAGGCCCCGATGCGTGGAATCACCGCATCAAAGCCCTGAAGTATTTCACCTTTGTAGTGGATTTTGGGGCTGTGGGAAGTGATATCCATATAACAATGCAATACATCCAGTACCCGCACTTCATGGCCGCGTTGTTTTGCCGCTTCTATCAGACGTCTTGTCGAATAGAGTTTGCTGTTACGAGATAAAATGGCAATTTTCATTATTTAATCCTTGGTAATTTTACTGGCTAATCAGACATGGCCAGGTCAGTTATAAAAATCGAGCAGTGCTTGCTCGACACAAATGCATAAACCTGTCAGTTCTAGGGTTTACGCTAAGCAGGGACTAGCCCAGCCGTCATCGACTCGCTGATAAAGATTTTTTAATTGTTCCAGGGCTCGATAAAGTCGTGCTTTGGTGGCGCTGAGGGTCAAGCACAGGATGCGGGCCATCTCTTCCAGTGAATATTCACCATAGAATCTCAGGCTCAGTACCTGCCTGGCATTTTCCGGCAGTGAAGCCAGCACCCGGCGCACTACGGCTTGTTCAGCCAGTACGCAATAGGGATCAGCGGTTTCCTGTTGTTCATGCCGTTCAATCAGCTGTTCTATATGCTCTGTTGTGGCATACCTTGCGTTACGTAGCGCAAAGCTATTGCAGTAGTTATCAATCACCACATTGAGCCAGGTTTTAAATTGCGAACGACCCTGGAACTGATGCAAATTGGCGTACACACGCATTACGATATCCTGGCTGGCATCCTCTGCATCATGGTGATTACCCAGGCGGAACAGGCAGCGGCGTAAAATCCATGGCCGATGTCGTGCCACCAGGACTGAAAAGGCCAGGCTCGCATCAGGCTGTTTGTCAGAGATCCATAGCACAAGGGCATCATCCGGCCATGTCGCCATGGATTCGTCAGCCTTTTGGGATTGATTTGTCTGTAGAGCGTAGTTCGCCTGCATCGTGCACCTCTCTATGAAGGTTATTGTTTATTCAGTCTTGGGTGCACTTTAGGGAATGTTTTGTAATAAATAAAACTAAAAATATTTGTCGATTATTAAAAAATTATTTATCATTAGATAATGGATATAGAATTATTAAGAACTTTTTTAGAGGTCAATCGCACCCGTCACTTTGGTGAAGCCGCCGAGGCCCTGCATCTGACTCAGGCGGCAGTCAGTGCCCGTATCAAACAGCTGGAATCGATACTTGGGGTAAAACTGTTTGATCGCATGAAGCGTGATATTCGTCTGACGCCGGAAGGGCACCGTTTGCTGCGTTATGCCGATATGCTGATTTCGGGCTGGCGCAAGGCCAGGCAGGATGTGTCGGCCGGCGGTGCGGCTCAGCAACTGGCGATTGGTGGTAGTGTGCGCTTGTGGGATGTGGCATTGCAGGACTGGTTTATTAATTTGCGTCGGCAAATGCCTGAAGTCGCCATCATCGCCGAATCCCATACCCCGGACTTGTTGACCCGGCGACTGCTGGATGGTTTGCTGGATGTGGCGTTTATGCTGGAGCCAGCCCAGCTGGATGTGTTGCAGGTTCGAAAAGTGGCACTGATGCAATTGCTGCTGGTGTCGAGCGAGACAGACCAGAGTATTGATCAGGCTCTGGGTGAACAGTATTTGATGGTTGACTGGGGGCTGGCCCATGCCGTCGAGCATCGACGGATGTTTCCCGATGCGCCAGAACCCCATGTCAGAATTGGTCAGGCCAGGATTGCCCTGGCTCATTTGTTGAATATAGGCGGCAGTGCCTATCTGCCCGCCAGGATGGTAGCGGATGATATTGCGGTGGGACAGCTGCACATGGTCCAGGATGCACCGACCATCGAACTCACCGCTCATGCCGTCTATCCCGTGCGTAGTGCCAAGGCTGCTTTGATCAAAGATGCCTTGAACCTGTTTGAATATAAAGTCGACCTGAACGAACTCAGGGAGTATGAATAAATCCCGGGTTGATTCTGGGTTCATAAAAGAAATAAAGTCGCCAGGCCGAGAAAGCTCAGGAAACCTACCACATCCGTGACCGTGGTTAATACCACGGCACCTGAGAGGGCAGGGTCAATGTTCATGCGAGTCAGTATCACCGGAATCAATACGCCGGAAAATGCCGCAGCCACCAGGTTAAGCATCATGGCGGCCGCAATAATCAGCGCAATACCGGTATCCTGAAACCAGGCATAGGTGACGATGGACACCACAATGGCCCAGGCAACGCCATTTAGTAAACCCACAGCCAGTTCTTTATTGCCCAGCCAGCGCAGGTTCGAACTGCTGACCTGGCCCAGGGCCAGGCCTCGAATGGTCAGGGTCAGAGTCTGACTGCCGGCAATACCGCCCATACTGGCCACCACCGGCATGAGCACGGCCAACGCGACAATTTTATCCAGCACGGCTTCAAATTGGCCAATGACCCAGGCCGCCATGAATACAGTCACCAGATTGATACCCAGCCACAGGGCACGACGTTTTGCGCTGGGTAACACCGGGGCGAACAGGTCTTCATCTTCATCCAGGCCGGCGCTGGCCAGTAAGGCCTTGTCGGCTTCGGCCAGGATGATGTCCACCACATTATCAACGGTGACCCGGCCCAGCAGTTTAGCTTGTTCATCGACCACGGCCACGGAAATCAGGTCTCGACGTTCAAACAACAGCGCGACATCATGTTCGCTGGCATCAGCCCGTACGGAGTCGGCCGCTTGCTGCATGACCTCGGCCACGGTGGCACTGGGGTGCTCCGAAACGGCATCGGCCAGGGTCAATTTACCCAGGTAGGTGCCGTGTTCATCGATCACCATCAGGGCATCGGTATGGGCGGGTAGCGGCTTCAGACGACGCAAATAACGCAGCACCACAGCCAGGGTCACATCGGTGCGCACACTGATGACATCGGTACTCATCAGTCGACCTGCCGTGCCTTCGGTGAATGACAGAGTGGCTTCCAGCCGTTGCCGACGATCCTCGTCCAGTGATTCCAGTACCGCCTCGCTGA
>JBLYYN010000205.1:0-12485 GCA_048550535.1 Gammaproteobacteria bacterium | reverse complement strand
GATCAACGTATTGGTATGCACCATACGGGCAACATTGAAGGGAATTTCGGGGAACAGGAAGTCCCCGACCACATATTGCAGACCCATGATCAGGCCAAACAGTATCTGAGCAGCGAAAAGTGCAATGGCTGCTATGAAATACAGCTTTGCGACCGATTGTGATTGATATTTCATATATGTTGCTCCTCAGTCTTAACCTTGAATATTGGGTGGCCAGTTGGCATCGTCAATTTCCGATGTCCACTTAAGAAACTCAGCAACGGCTTCCAGTTCTTCCTGGGATAGATTGAACTGAGGCATGCTGCGGCGACCAGGTATACCTTCTGCTGGACGACTTTGGATAAAACCGATAATGGCTTCTTTGCTTTTGCCAAATCGGTCATAAACATTACCCAGTTCCGGTGCGAAATAAGCACCTTCACCCATCAGGGTATGACAGCCAATGCAGTTATTGTCTTCCCACACCTTCTTGCCTAAAGCAACTTGATGTGTAATGTTTTCACGATGGTCACGTTTCGGTAGCGCGCCCATGGTATCGAAAGTTAATGCAATCAACATGAGCAAAAAGAAAATACTCCCACCATAGAAGATATTTCTCGCAGTAGTTTTGGTGAATGCTCCACTCATTTTTATTTGCCCTCACTGGGTTTGGGGATGGTGGCCGGATTATCACATCATGACAATTGTTTTGGCTTGATATACGTCAAAGCGGGCCAGTACCTATATTATATTGGTGTCTGGTTATATAAGACTTGGATGATGGATAAAAAATAATCGGTACTTCAATAATAATCTGATGTACCGATTAAGGGTAATAGGCAAAAATACTATTTAATACCCTTATCTTTAAGGTATGGTGCGTATTCCTGGTCACTGCCTTTGATGTGATTAATTAACCAGGTTTTAAGAAACAGAGTAACATTATCAATTGTACGGGTTTTGTTTACACGGTATTCATCAATAAACTTAGACACCTCGTTGACCATGTTTTGGTGTTGTTGTTTGTGCTCATCAAAGTCAGGATAGCCATTGGCCTGCATGATTTCTTCTTCGCGAGTGAAATGATACTGGGTGTAAGCCATCAGTTCGTTTAATGTCTTTTCAATCATCTCATCATCGGTGTGGTAATGCGCTGCGGTCTGTAACTGATTAATCATGCCCAGCAGGCGTTTGTGATCCGCATCGATGGAATCAATACCTACACTTAAGGAGTCATTCCATTGCACAAATCGGTTAGAGACTATTTTGTCATGTATATAAGGAATAATGGCGAGCACACCGATCAGTATCCAGGGCAGAGGATGGGTAAAGCCCAGCATAAATCCAAGAACAATCATTACCAGTAGCGCCATGATAAGGGCGGATAACAGGAACATACTGATGCCCTTGGTTAAGGTGGTCATTGATTTCTCCTTTGTTGGATTGGGCTTTCAGGCTGGAGCATAATTAAAAGTTATGTTTTAGGAACTGATGTAGGTCAATTTATTTTAACTGAAATCATTATTTCATACGCTTTGCAAAAGTGTATTAATGTTTGTTAATGAAGGGCGTTTTTTCTATCTGGGTAGCCAGAAAACCATAGCGGCAACAAACAAAGATAATAATATAAAAAATATTATAAATTTTTTTGTTTTAGCTAGCGATGATCCCCGTTGTTGATAATGAGAGGGGGCATTACATTGTGGGCAGAATTCAAGCCTGCCATCGATTTGTGCGCCACAGTACATACAATGAACTTTTTCCATGACAAATATTATGTTCGATATCTTTAACAGCTTATTACTTTACTGGTTTTCTGCAATCGGGTAAACAGAAACTACAGTTTAAGGGTGCTCTGATAAATTAATGTTATGTCATCCCGACAGAGGGCAGGAATATTGGATGCCTGGTTCTAACTCCTGCCTCCATGCAACTGTGCCTTCGGTCGAAATGACAAAACTTCAGGGTCTCATTCAATATTTTAAATAAAGAAATTAATTTGCATTGCTAAGAAGGGAGATGAATTTTATGTGTAAAGTTTGCTGGTCATCGCTGGTATTGGTACTTTTTATAGTTATGGTCATGGCCTATAAATTTATTATCAGTGGTGAAACGGTTGTTGCCTCCGATGGTCGCCATGCGTTGATATTGACTGAATCGGAGCGAGATATTGTGCTAACTGAAATGCGTAGCTTTTTGCAGTCAGTACAGCAAATTACTCTGGGTGTGAGCAATCAGGATATGGTGATTATTGGCAATGCGGCAAAAGCAGTGGGTGCGGCGGCACAAAATAGTGTTCCCGGGTCACTGGTTAAAAAGCTGCCGCTGGAATTCAAGAAGCTGGGCTTTGATACCCATCAGAAATTTGATCAACTGGCATTGGATGCTGAGGAGTTTGGTGATCCTGAACACAGCTTACGACAGTTGACCGAGTTAATGTCGAATTGTGTTGCTTGCCATGAACTTTATCGGATTGATCCGCAGCAGGCCATGATTTCGAACTGACCATTGGCAGGCGTCCTAATAAACACCTACATCGATATAACTGCGAGCAATTTTCCGAATAGATGAAACGAAGGCGGCAGTTCGTAGATCTTGAACCTTGTCTTCATTGTCCAGTATGCTGCGAATTTCCTGATAGGCCATGCGCATGGTGTCATCCAGTCCTGAACGAACCAGGTCCAGTTCATCGGCACCACTCGGCATCCGGTTGCGCATATCCGGTGTGAATTTTCCGCCGGTAGCTTCTTCCAGAATGGCGGCCATTTGCAGGCCGCGGAGTTCGTCGTGTCGTTTTTGCATACGGCCCATTCGAATGTGAGAAATATTGCGAATCCATTCAAAGTAGGACACAGTGACGCCACCCGCATTGGCATAGGCATCGGGAATGATGATACAGCCTTTATTATTGAGTACCTCATCGGCGCCATAGGTGATAGGCCCATTGGCCGCTTCTACAATCAGTTTGGCATTGATGCGATCAGCATTATTCAGGGTGATTTGTCTCTCCAGTGCAGCCGGGATCAATATGTCGCAGTCTTTTTCCAGAACGGCAGGCCCATTTTCTTCAAAGCTGGCGCCAGGAAAATTTTTGATGGTGTGATGTTCGGTGATATGTTGATACAAATTTTCTATATTAATGCCTTCATCGTTGATTAATGCACCATCGCGTTCGATCACGGCGGTAATTTTTACACCATCTTCTTCCGATAGAAAATTCGCCGCATGATAGCCTACGTTGCCAAGTCCCTGCACAATGCAGGATTTACCATCCAGGGAGCCGGTCATATTGGCTTTTTTTACATCTTCCGGGTGTCTGAAAAATTCCTGTGTCGCATATTGCACACCGCGACCGGTGGCTTCAACTCGGCCTTTGATGCCACCATGGTGAATAGGTTTTCCGGTAACACAGGCTACATAGTTAATGTCTTCGGGATTTAAGTGTTTATAGGTATCGGCAATCCAGGCCATTTCTCTTTGTCCGGTACCTATATCCGGCGCAGGTACATTGGTGGATGGGCTGAGGAAACCCTTACGTACCAGTTCCAGGGTAAAACGTCGGGTGATGTGTTCCAGTTCATCCCGGTCGTACAGGCTGGGGTCGATCAATAATGCGCCTTTTGATCCGCCAAAAGGGACATCGACAATGGCACATTTGTAGGTCATTAATGCTGCCAGTGCCTCCACTTCATCCTGATCTGCATAAGGGGCGTATCGAATACCGCCTTTGGAGGGTCTACGGTGATTACTGTGTACAGCGCGCCAGCCGGTGAATACTTCGATTTTGCCACGGATTTTTACTGGGAACTTAACCTGTAACACCGCATTACAGGATTTGATGGCGTTGGCGGTACCTTCATCCAGGCTAATGGCGGACATGGCACGGTCAACCATGAGGTCGACGCTTTCTCGAAAACTGGGTTCCTGGATTTCTGCGGTCATTTTTGCATCTCTAAGGTTTTTTATTGTTACTTATACAAAAGCACATATTACGACTTTTTCAAGATAGAATAGGCAGAATTCTTAAATTAAAGTCTGTTATGGCTCTGCTCTGGCAAAAGAAAAACAACGATCGTTTATATGAAGTCAGGTCTGCGGGAAACAGTATACGCCTTTACACTAATGGTGTGTTTCATACCCAGTATAATCCACAACAACCATTAACCGGTCATGTGTGGGATTTGTTGATGCTGCCTGCCCTGTTCTATCCGGCCCTTACGATACATCGGGTACTGGTGCTGGGCGTGGGAGGCGGTGCGGTGATGCAGATGTTAAGGCATTTTATTGCGCCAGAAAAAATGGTCGGTGTTGAACTGGATGAACATCATCTTTATGTGGCCAGACGTTTTTTTAAATTACGGGGTCGGGATATTGAACTGGTGCATGGCGATGCGGTGGACTGGTTAAAGCACTATCAAGGGCCGGCATTCGATATGATTATCGAAGACCTGTTTACGGAGCAGGATGCTGAGCCGGTAAGGGTAATGAAGGCCAATGCTCAGTGGTTTAAATCCATGTCGAGTCTGTTGACCAGTCATGGTGTACTGGTGAGTAATTTTATTGCTAAGACTGAAATCAGCCAGTCGGCAGTGTTCAGCAATCAGTCCATTGCCAGGAAATTTCCATCGATATATCAGTTTGCCAGCAGCTACAATGAGAATTTCGTTGCCGCTTTTTTTAAAATGCCGATGAATACACGGATATTTCATAAACATTTATCAGAAACACCCGGCTTGAATCCAAAACTGAAAACCCGTCGATTACGCTTCAAGTTGCGTAAATTAAAATAGTCTGGGGCAGAATGGTGTTTTTTTAAGTTAAAGCATAAGCTCTAAAAATTAAAACTTAACGCTAAAAAAACGCCAATTGCTGTAAATGGACGCAATATTTTTAAGTATTATTTGGCTCAAAGTATGTATTGCCAGTTATACCAGCCACAGTAGTGGAATCTTTTAAATGGAACTAGCGTGTAGATTTCACTACTGTGGAAGAATTAAGCAGGCATTTTCTGGATCTTAATGGTCGTGACTATGGCCCGGCATATGAACATGGCCGTGACTGATCTCTTCTTCAGTGGCATCGCGAACATCGATAACGGTAATGTCATAGTGTAATGTTTCACCAGCCAGGGGATGATTGCCATCAATAGTAACATTGTCACCTTCCACCTGGGTGACGGTGATCATAATGGTTTGACCATTTTCAGACTGGGCGTGAAACTGCATACCGGCTTCAATGGTATCATTTGCATCGAACATGTTGCGATCGACTACCTGAGTAAGGGCTTCAACGTATTCGCCATAAGCGTCTTCAGGTTTTAGTGACAGTTGCAGCTGATCGTCTTTGGTTTTGCCATGCAGGGCCTGTTCCATGCCAGGAATTATATTGTCTGCACCATGTAAATAGCAGAAGCTGCCATCATTGGATTCATCAATTAATTTTCCAGAGTCGTCTTTCAGTGTGTAATTAATGGTAATGACTTTTTCGTTGTCTATGAGCATGATAAAGATTCTTCAGGTTTAAAAAAAATGACCATTGTACGCGAAACCCGGGCAGAAATCAGAGTCCGGGCCAAAAATTTACCTATGACAGTTGATTAGGGTGTGCTGATATTGTGTTAAATGTCGGCTAATGAGTGGCGTAATGTGAGGAAAAACTAAAAAAAAGCCCTGGAAAGCCAGGGCTGGAAATGCATGTGGCGTGCAGGATTCTTTAGAAAATGACAATAATTTGAGTAAAATATTGGTATACATACCTGGTTTTTTCATATCTCCCCGAATCTGCAGCAAAAGCCCCGGCGAGAGCCGGGAGCTGCCAGCTCCACCGCCGGGATTGGTCATGCCAGCCTATTCGCTGAGTAGGAAGTCATTAATATGGCTATCCAGGGAAGTCCTGATCGCGGACACCAATACGTGTGCGTTGCAGCTGGAATATGGATTCACTGAGTAGATCCACTTGGTGCGCATTGAAATGGGCGTCCTGTCCCGTCCAGCCGCAGTTTCTTTTTCGGTGCTCTGCCGCATCAGCCAGTTGGCAGCATGGATCTGGGTACTCATCAGGCAGGGAGTCTGCACGGCAAGCATGAATTTAATGAGTGTCCTGGTTCTCATAAACAGTTTCCTCCGACGATCTCGAGTTATGGTTTGATTAATTTGTAAGCCTGATTTTCAAGTTCAATAATACGAACAACACCGGCAGAAACCGATTTTGCATGGCTATTTAATTCGGGTTTATGGCCCAGAGTGGCTGTCATTTTGGCCAGGGTGTTTTCACAGGCTGCAAAAGTGATATCGTTCTTGCTCAGGTTGTCGATCCTCGAGCTATTGACGTTTTCCTTGAACAGCAGGCGCAAACCGGGGCCAAAGGCCACTATTTCAATATCCACCTTATCCGGCCCGTAATGCTTGAGCAGGTTACTGGCCACATTAAGTACCAGGGTTTGTTTGAAAGGATCGCCATCACTGGTTTGAAGCACGATGCGTTCTTCAGCGAAAGGCTTGCTTTCGGGGGATGCCATAAGCGGCTGTGGTGTAAGTAAAAACAGCATTATCAAACAGGTTTTCTTCCTATGGACTCCAGGTAAATGTTTTTTATACCGGACAAAGGCTATGTCCTGATAAGCTTGATGGGTGTAAACTGGAAAATATCCCATAAAAATACTAAAAATAAAAAAATTATAATAAATGGAATAATTAGCTATCAGCGTGCATCGTACTTTTAATTGACAACCCCCAAGAGATGTCCATGAGTGTGTTTTTATTTGCCTGTAAAGATAAGCTGGCGGCGCGCCAGGTAAGAGCCTGTCGAGAACGTCTCTATCGGATTGCCTATTCATGGTGTCACGATGCCATGCTGGCGGATGATCTGGCCCAGGAAACTTTGTCAAAAGCAATCCAGAAGCTGGATCAGTTACGCAATCGGGATTCGATGGATGCCTGGCTGTTTACTATCCTTAATAACCAGTGGCGTGAGTTCCTGAGGCGCTCACGACCCTGTGAAGATATAGATAATCTAGTGTATATGCATGAGGAAACACCGGAAGTGGTGCAGATACGTCAACAGAAAATCGATACAGTGCAACAGGCTATTAGTGAATTACCGCTGACGCAAAGACAGGTGCTGACTCTGGTGGATATTGAAGGCTTGTCCTATATGAATGTTGCAGAAGTGCTCGGAGTGCCCATCGGTACGGTGATGAGCCGACTGAGTCGGGCGCGCTCGGGTCTGGAGAAGAAAATACGTATGCAACAGAATACCTTGTCAGCGGCAAAACTGAGGAGTGTGAAATGAGTTCGCATATTTCCGATGAAATGATTAATGCTTTTATCGATGATGAGCTGGATCAGCAGGATAAATTAGCCATCAAAATTGCAATGGAGGATGATGCCGTATTACGCAGCCGAATACAGAATCTGTGCACACTTAAAAAAGCCGTAAAGCATAGCTATCAACAACTGCCGGTAGTGGATGCTGGGTCTACGAGAAATCGTACGATTACTGCGGGTCGCTGGATGCAGAGCGCAGCCATGGTTAGTTTTTTAACTATAGGTCTGATATTTGGCTGGCTGGTGCGTGGAGAATACGATTCTGGTGAACAGACTATGGATATTGCCAATAGCGTACAGCTTGACGCAGAGGTATCAGAGCAGCACTCAAAAGTCATTCTGCATGTTTCCAGTTCAGAACCGGACAAGCTCAGTTATACCTTGCAGCAGGTGTCCAGTATTATTGAAAAATATACCCGCCACCAGATGGGTTATGAAATTGAAGTGGTGGCTCATGCCAGTGGTATTGATTTATTGCGCGAAGATGTGTCGCCCTACAAAAAAGAAATTATGGATGTCATGGAGCGCCATCGAAATGTGACCTTTATTGCCTGTAGCAATGCTATAGAGAGATTGCGTTTGCAGGGCATAGCACCCAAACTGATTACCCGTACTCGTACCGACATGACCGCAGTTGATCAGATTGTCAAACGCCTGCAACAGGGCTGGGTGTATCTAAAAGTCTGAAGAGTATTTTGTAAAATGGAAACGCAATTATTATTTTTAGTTAAGTTATGGGAGCTGAATTTGTCAAAATCGTGGATTCGTGCTTAAAGCTATATCTATAGATGTTTGTAATATATTTGCGTATTTTATTTATAATTTAAAACGACTGAAACCCGTTGCTGGCAAAGATTGCCAACTTTCAATTCATATTGAGATGGCCGTTCAATGACAGGTGTTTTTTGTTGGCTCCAGTTTTTCATGTAGTCTGGCGCAATGCTTAAACAGGTGTTGTGACCATTGACTGTGCGGGTCTTCGATATATTGCTCGAGCAAAGAAATATCTTCATCTGTCAGTTGTGCTGGTTTGTTCAGCATGGCCTGGTTTTTAATTTCATTGAAATTTGATTTCAGATAATTGCTGAATAACAGGCAGGCATTCTGGGCATCGATATTGGCAGGGTTTTCCGTGTTGGAAATTATTTTCCCAAAATAATTAATTTCTTCCAATAAATCATCTAGATTACACATAACCAGTCCCCCTTCAACTCATATTGCATATTGTATGAGTCTGGGTATGCAAGATGATATATCTAATGGCTGAAGTATCTGTCAGAAAAATCTGATATTAATGTCAGGGTGATTCCGCAGGTATCTGTACTGGATACCCGCGGATAGATGTTAGAGCTAATGGTTTGTGTGAGTTTTTGCTTAGGCGATTCTGTTAGCGATCAAGTTTGGTGGTGATTTTTAAGTCTTTTTCAGACAGGGCTTCGGCCATACGGGCCAGATTGTCTTCAAAAGCAAACACCTTGTCGCCATGGCCTTCTGCTTCAAGAATGACTTCACGGGTTTTAGGGTTTTGTACAGTAAGTTTCCACACCTCGTTATCCAGTTTCTGGCGTTTAACCAGAAAAGGCATATTTTCAAAACCCCAGCTGTGTTTTTTCTGCATCCTGGACAGGGTAGCTCGCTGCAGCTGAGCCAGTCCATCGGAAGCCGGGTAGTCATTGTGTGTACTCAGGGTGGCATATGGGCGTGCATTTTTAATGCATTCTATAGCTTCAATATGCCGATCCAGGGAATTAAGCCTGGAGTTTCTCGCAATATCATTTTTCATGATTCGTTCCTCAACCACGGGTTTATACAGTCTCTACTGTATATGAGGGAGTCCATATCAAAAAAATCGAACAGGAACGAGTAAAAATAGCATAAAAATAATAAATTTAAAGTAATGGTTACTTATCTGATGAAAAATGGGGAAAATACCCTGACAAGATTGATATTTTTGATAAATTAATTGATTGATTATATTGATAATATTTAATTTGTGTGGGTTTATTCGTTATTGTGTATATAAGATGAATAATGCAAGCATAACAATGCTTTAAATGGTTTATTTAAGGCCTGTGGATAGCTGTTTTCGCGTTTTTCAGCAAGGCCCATGGGAGAGCTGGGTATTTTCATGACTGTTGATCGGGAGGCTTGGTCGGCTGGATGCATGTTCGTAAATCCTCGGGAATTCATATATAATGCGCGGTTTTCCTTTCGCTTCTTCAGGGAAACAATGGGCATACGTTTATGGCGAATATGAAAGTAGGTGTTGTCATGGGAAGCAACAGCGACTGGCCGGTTATGCAATATGCGGTACAGCAGCTGGAAGCCTTCGGTATTGAATACGAGGCCCGTGTGGTCTCCGCGCATCGAACCCCCGATCTTTTGTTTGAATATGCGGCGACGGCCAGAGAGCGTGGTCTGGCCTGCATCATCGCTGGTGCGGGCGGTGCCGCCCATCTGCCCGGTATGCTGGCTTCCAAAACTACCTTGCCTGTGCTGGGTGTGCCGGTAAATAGCCGTTACCTGAAAGGAATGGATTCCCTGCTATCCATAGTACAGATGCCCAGGGGGGTTCCGGTGGCGACCTTTGCTATAGGTGAAGCCGGTGCAGCTAATGCCGGGTTGTTCGCCATTTCTCTGCTGGCTAACCAGGATCCGGAGCTGGCCGACAGGCTGGATGATTTCCGTGCCGATCAGCAGGAGGCGGTACTGGCTATGGAACTGCCTCCAGTCTCAGAGTAGAGGGTTGCACATGTTATTACCCGGTGCTTGTTTAGGTGTACTCGGAGGTGGCCAGTTAGGACGTATGTTTTGTGTGGCTGCTCGTACTATGGGTTATACCACTGTGGTTCTGGATCCGGATCCTGGAAGTCCTGCAGGGCACATTGCCGATCACCATATTCAGGCCGGTTTTACTGACAACCATGCCCTGGATCAATTGTTAAGTCTGTGTGATGCGGTCACTACAGAATTCGAGAATGTACCGGCCCAGAGCCTTGAATATCTGGCTCAGTCAAAACCGGTGTATCCCACAGCCAGAAATGTAGAGATAGCACAGAACCGGGTACGAGAAAAGAATTTTGCCCGAGATGCCGGCCTCGAACCCGCTTCCTTTGCAGCCGTGGCGTCTGAGGACGAGTTGATAACGGCGATCGCAGAGATCGGTACTCCGGCCATCCTTAAAACGGCAACCATGGGCTATGATGGTAAGGGCCAGTTTGTGGTAGAGGATGAGCAACAGGCACTGCAGGCCTTTCATTCGATGAATGGGGTGGCCTGTGTGCTGGAGCAAAAACTGGCTCTGAAACAGGAAATCTCTGCCCTGCTGGCCCGTAATGCCAGGGGTGAAATGGCCTGTTATCCAGCGGCAGAAAATGAACACCGTAATGGCATATTGCACCAGTCTATCGTTCCTGCCAGGGTAAGTGATGAGCTTTCTGTGCTGGCCATTGAGCAAGCCAGAGCTCTGGCCGAGGCCATGGATTATGTGGGTGTGCTGGCGGTCGAGTTTTTCATTACCGAAGACGATCAGCTTGTGTTCAATGAAATGGCACCTCGGCCCCATAACAGTGGTCACTACACCAAGGATGCAGCGGTAACCTCCCAGTTCGAGCAACAGGTGAGGGTGATGTGTGGATTGAAACCCGGCGATTCCCGGCTTATTTCGCCAGTGGTCATGGTTAATTTACTCGGTGATCTCTGGCATCCGGACTGGGCCTGTCTGTTTGATGAGCCGGGCGCCAAGCTTCATCTTTACGGCAAGGCGGAAGCCCGTCCAGGGCGCAAAATGGGTCACTATAATGTGTTGGCTGAATCGGCGAACCAGGCCAAATTCATAGCCGATGCGATATTTGAGCGGCTGTTAGCTGAATGAAGCTCTCATTTATGGTAATTGCTGATTGCAAATAGCCAATAGCCAACCATAATCAATCTATAGTTAGTTCATATAGAGGTCATCAGGACCCTTTCCAGGGGTCTTTTATTCCATTATGAGTTTTACAGATCCCGTTAAAGAGTTTGAAGGCCAGCTGGATCGGCCTGAAAACGAGTCAATGATCACTTTTCTAAAACTACACCAGCCCTCAGCTTATAGTGACATTGTTGATTATCTGGTGCACTCGGCCGACGAGCTACCCCAGGTTCAATTTTACTGTCCGGATACGGATAATCATGCCTATTATATTGCCCATACCCCCAACGGTGTTATGTTTGCGGCGGCCATCGGAATGAGTGCATTGATGTATCGATTGCCTAAACAGGCGCTGTCTGGTGCTCTGGTAAAGGGAGGTGAAATGATCCAGACTATTGGCGATAGCTGGGTCAGTTTTAATCCTTTCTGGCCTGAGCTGGAGCCGGAATCAAAACTTGAAGAAATGAAGCACTGGTGTAGGCTGGCTTTTCATCACGCAAATTCCATGTAAAATGTTTCTGCATAAAAAATATCCAGGGAAACATGTTCAATGCCTTTATTCATGCCAACGGCTCAGCGTTTTTATAAATTTACTGCAATTCTTGGAACACTATTAATTATCAGTATTTTAATTTTTTCCTGGCATAGAGTTGAGAAATTTGAAAACACTATAAGTGATGTGTTTGAAGAAATTGTTACTGCCCGGCTGGAAGTCGATGGTCTTAAAGAACAATTGCAGCATATTGATAAAGTTTTGAGTGTGGTTTCAAAAAATGGGCTGGGTGAAGAAATTATTACAGTGGATGGCATAGAGTATTCCAGTTACGAAATAAAACGCTTGCGTAGTGAACGTAGTAGTATGTTGCTGCATATTAAGGAAAAAGAACTCGAGCTTGAAGGATCTTCGGGTATTAAGCAGCATGTAATGAATGAAGTGCGGTTGTTATTTATGATTTCCCTGTCATTTTTGTTGCTGGGAACCTTGATGGCGGCATTCGGTTATGTGGGCTGGTATTTCAAAATAGAGATGTTTGAAGATCGCCGGCGCAGGCCACGCTAAGTAAGGGTTTACTGACTTGTTTCAAACTGGATTTGAATAAGAGAAAAAGAAATCGCAATCCTAAGTCGGCCTTTAAACTTAGCATTTGAAAAAAGCTATGTAAAGGAATAACTTTAAAAAACAAAAATAAATTAATTTTTCCTTGACCCTAAAAAAAACTTCCACTATAAAAAATAAAACAGGAAATTTAAAAGGGGGTGATTAAAGCCAT
>JBLYYN010000204.1:0-3630 GCA_048550535.1 Gammaproteobacteria bacterium | reverse complement strand
GGGCGCGCACCGCCTGGACGTCCTCGAGCAGGATCCGCCCCTGCGGCGGGTAGTCGGAGTTCGGGTGGGCGCCGTATACCCAGGGTTATTCCTTTGGCAAAATCATTAAACTGGGGCATGATAGTAATACCTTAGCGTGTTAATGAAGCTATACCATAAATATATATAAGCTTGATAGTAAGATCTAGAAGATTTGTCAGCACTATGTTGTTATATCTCGGGTAACAGGCAAAACAGGAGTTATTGGCAGTGATTTCACCCAGTCAGGATGCATCCAGTGAAGGACTAGAGCAGCAGTATCTACCGCGTGAGATTGCAACGGAAGATCTGCAACTGCTGCGATGTGCCTATATGACACTGGAACATCCCAGCCTGGCAGCGCGACTTTCCAGCGCCATTGGCACGCCTATAGAAACCGCCATGGAACTGTTACCCACCTCCTGGCACAACAAGGTGTACTCCGTGATCGAAACAGCCCTGGCAAAGTCCCTGAGTGCCGCTGTTTCCTCACTACGGCGGCAACATACCGTGCGCGAGCGAAAACGCTATTACAAAGGTATCGCTGCAGGAAGTGGTGCCATGGGTGGCTTGTTTGGTATACCCGGCCTGCTGCTCGAACTGCCCATTACCACGACATTGATGTTGCGTAGTATTGCTGAAATTGCACGTGCTCAAGGCGAAAACATATACCAGGCCGAAACCCAGGCAGCCTGTCTACAGGTGTTTGCACTGGGCGGGAAGTCAGAAACCGATGATGCAGCAGAGACAGGCTATTACGGAGTGCGCTTTGCAATGTCTGGTTATATGTCTGCAGCCATTCAACACATAAGCCATCATGGTGTATCTGGCCATTCCGCTCCCGCGCTGGTAAATTTCATACAGGTGGTGGCAAAGGCATTTGGCACCACGCTATCCCAGCGCGCGGCAACACAGATACTGCCACTTGTCGGTGCGGCGGGTGGTGCTATTGTCAATGTCATATTTCTACAACATTTCCAGGACATGGCACAGGCACATTTTACTGTGCGCCGGCTGGAGCGAAAGTATGGTCAGAGCTTTATTCACTCTCAGTTCGAACTGTTTGAGCAGGAGGATCAGACCAGCTTTTCGTCCAGGTAATCGACGATGGTCTTTTCAACCATAGCTTTCAGAGGTCGCAGCAACATGCCCAGTTTTATTTCAATTTCCAGTTCACCAACACCCATGCGGACAAAACCACTGGCGCCACTGCGTTTAAACACCATGCGATCGTCTTCCCAGGTGTAGTCCGCCGATAGCTCCTCAGACAGTTTGTCGGCCAGCGCCTGAACCTTGTCCCTGACAGTATCGTCATCCAGCTGATGTTGCCGTGTAATTTTTATTTTAGACATAGTGACCGAAATGAAATATTTCTAAAAAGTTAAATCAACATCCAGTTTAACGCTGAATGCCACTTTATTGAAGATTGATTTTAAGTGGGATGATGCTTACTTCTATTGAGCAAAATTAAGAATCCAGGAAATACTAATGTGTTTTCTTGTCTGGATGCATATTTATTCGGAGCATTCCGCATTCCGGGGCCAGCCCCACGCCACATATTGTATAGATTAACATTACGACTCAATCATAACTATAATTTCAGCTTAAACAGCTATTTTCATCACTAAAATAGATACATAACTTCCGCTGGACCGACCCCGGTATTAATTGCGATATTGATATTGATATTGATATTGATCAAAATTGTATGGATCCATTGTAAGTGTATGGACGTTTTTTAAAGTATCAGGAATATTCGCTATGTTGGCTTGTGCCTGATTTTAGTAAAATATATGCAAGCTAAATTCGCCATACTGAAGGCAAATAGTAAGATCTGGTCATTTGCTTGCTCTGTATGATAAAAGCGAGTCTCAAGGATCAAAGTGTTTACCCATAGTACCTTGAAACGCAACGGGTTGCTTTTCGGCTAACGGGTCAGCGAATAAAAACCTGATCCCTACTCATGCGGTATCGGAGGCAGACATGAATTTTACAGAAGGACAGATCTTCAAGGGCGATATCTCGCTGTCTGGTGGAAATGGCGGCCCAACCAGGAGCTGGATTGTTGTTTCACCTTTTAATAAACTACATATCCATTCTATAGATGATCCACTAGAACTGCATTGCTGGCCGGTATTCTCAGCTCAAAAAGGAATTGAGGGGGGCTATCTCAAGTTGATTGAAACCAATATCGACCATCCAGTCATGCAACTCCAGAGAGATAAAGAGAAGCGAGGTATTCCTGACGCCCACATGGGACTGCATGGAGAATCCCTGGATAAAATGTTTCAGCTGCTTGAGCAGGCAGTAGCAGACGGTCTTCCTTATGCGCCGTACGCTGCAGGAGAAATACTGGCACTCATAGATCGTGAAGACTTCAGTGAAAAGGAAGTTAAAGAGATGAAAAATATGGTTAACAAACATCTCCGGACCATGGAGCAACAGCCAGTTACCTGATCCATGATCAAGAGAATGCAAACCCAGGCATACTGTGTAGTAGCTCAAACCTGATCTGACACTTACCCATTTCTCAGGGTAACTGTTTGGTTAGATTTGAGCTAAATTTTTTCTGTTCAAATCGATTTACCATCAAGCAATGCCTCTAACGGAGTTCGGCCGCAGCACATCTTGCCTCCGTTTGGAGCTCCGTTTGAGGTCAGACCTACGTAACACATTGTATTCAACAATATTTGCAGCTAATAATGACCTTTATTTCAGCTTAAACAGCTATTTTCATCACTAAAATAGATTCATTATTTACGCTGGCCCGACCCCGATTATTCCCGCTAACCAACATTAACGAGTTCTAGCTTAAGGCCTGCTTTTTGGCACGACTTAACTGCATAATGCATCTCTGGACGAGGATAAACAGACAATGCTAATCTCAGTTTACAAAGAACCTGTAGAACTGACGGTTAGTCTCAAGATACAAGCGCCAACTAAAGAGAGTAGAAATCGATGCCTTATGTAAATATCAAGATTACTGATGAAGGTGTAACAAAAGAACAGAAAATCCAGTTAATACAAGGAGCAACACAGCTCCTTGTCGATGTTCTGGGAAAAGATCCAGCAACAACTTTTGTTGTTATCGACGAAGTAAACACCGATAACTGGGGCATTGGGTTTGATCAGGTAACAGAGCTTCGAAAAGCGAATAAATAGAAGTTGGAAATTGGTTCAACTAAAAAACCGGATATCCATGGTCTGGTTTTCATTTTTCTATTCACTTAGGAATTGATTGATTCGACAAATTGTCAATCACCAATCGCAAGGCTCTCGCTCTAACTTATTTATGCAATAGCCTGTTCTACCCACAGTTTATGATTTCCTTAAACTCGTGCACGCACTTAACTTCTGCTGGTCCGACCCCGATAGTTCCGATAATCGATAGCCCGTCGATTGAAAGATAGACAGATATTCCTTAGTATCTAGGGAGCCTCTGATCAACAACCATACCATGGGGAACGCCCAGTGATTCTTACAAAAAAAGCATCCATATTATTAGCCGTTCTTGCCAGCTTTACTGCTGCTGAAGTGATGGCTGCCACAGAATGGAACGTCTCGTTATGGGGTAAAAGACGTGCCTTTACAGAAAATGTTGAAAAGCTGGCC
>JBLYYN010000203.1:0-23345 GCA_048550535.1 Gammaproteobacteria bacterium | reverse complement strand
GCGTGACAGGGCCGAGGCCAGGCTGACTTTTTCCAGTTCGTCTGATAACAGAACAATATCGGCGCTTTCCATTGAGGCATCTGTACCGGAACCAATGGCAATGCCTACATCGGCCCGGATCAATGCCGGCGCATCATTAATGCCATCGCCCACCATGGCGACTTTTTCACCATCGGCCTGTAACTGCTTTATGACCTGGTCTTTTTCAGCGGGCAAAACCTCGGCAATTACCGTCATACCACCGAGCTCATGGGCGATGGCTTCAGTGACAGCTTGCCGATCTCCGCTGAGCAAAGTCATCTTGATCCCGGCATTTCGCAGTTGGGTGACCAGTTGTCTGGCATCTTTACGTAACGGGTCAGCGATGGCAATCAATCCCTGATGTGTATTATCTATCGCGACATGTATGCAGCTAATACCCTGGGCTTCCAGTTCATCGGCTTGCTGCTTGAACGTTTCGTGAAGCTTAACTCCGTTAGCCATTAACCAGTTACGGGTGCCAATAGTCAACACTTGCTGTATAACTTTACCCCGGACGCCCTGGCCGGGCTGATTATGAAATTCAGTGACCTTATCGGTGTTCAAATTGATCTTGCGATGCAGGGCTTCCTGCACCAGGGCTCGCGCAATACTGTGTTCTGAAAACTGTTCTACTTCTGCTGTAAGTTGTAACAGGCGGTTATCATCTCCGTTACTGATGATCTGTTTCACCTGCATTTTTCCCTGGGTGAGGGTGCCGGTTTTATCAAACACAAAATGATCGATGGCCGACAGATATTCCAGCACAGCCCCGTTTTTAACCAGTATGCCGTATTTAGCGCCCAGCCCCGATGCCACAGCCACCGCCATGGGTGTGGCCAGGCCAAAAGCGCAGGGGCAGGTGATAATGAGTACAGCGGTGGCGGCCAGTAAGGCCGTTTCTATGCCCGAGCTGTACCACCAGATAAAGGTGGCACTGGCCAGCAACAGGGTGATGCCGACGAACCAGGGCACGATCTGGTCGGCAATGCACTGGATGGGGGCTTTCGATGCCTGGGCTTCTTCCACCAGGCTGATGATTTTACCCAGGGCGGTGTTACGTAAAGTACCGGTGACTTCAACAGTTAATGCACTGTCCATGTTCACCGTACCCGCAGAGACATGGTCTCCGGTTTGTTTGGTCACTGGCAGTGATTCACCACTGAGCATGGCTTCATTCACCGTGCTGTGGCCCGTTAATATGATGCCATCCACAGGGATATTGTCACCGGCCCTGATCAGCACCTGTTCACCGGGTTTAACTGCCCGTATAGGGATAACATGGGTTTCGCCGTCTCGAAGTACATGGGCCACTCGGGGCTGCAGATCGAGTAAACGTTGGGTAGCCGCCACTGCGTGGCGTTTGGACTTGGCTTCCAGAAAACGTCCGACCAGGATGACGAAAATAAAATTCACCACGGTGTCAAAATAAACTTCGCCAATCTGGGTCTGGCTTAGGGTGACATAGACGGAATACAGGTAGGTGGTAGTGGCGCCTATGGCTATGGGCAGGTCCATGGTCAGATGCATTTGCCTGAGCCCGGTCCAGGCGCCTTTAAGGAATGGCCAGCCGGAATAGAGCAGGGTGGGGGTGGCCAGGACCAGGCCAATCCAGTGGAACAGGGAGCGGAATTCACCTTTATCGGCCCCGGTGTAGAGCGCGATGGACACCCACAACAGGTTCATCATGGCAAAACCGGCGAAAGCCATACGCAGTAGCAGGGCACGGTTCTGGCGTTTAATACTGCCTTCGGCGGATTCCGGGTCAAAGGGCACGGCGCCATAGCCGATGTTCGCCAGGCGCTGGATGATGTCTGATAGCTTGATCTGGCTGTTGTGCCAGCGAACATGCAGCCGTCGGTTGGCCAGATTGACTTTGGTGTCGATGATGCCGGGCAGGCTGGATAAGCTTTTTTCGATTAGCCAGACGCAGGCGGCACAATGAATGCCTTCTACCAGTAAATGGATATCACGGGCTTCTGCCAGCGATTCCACGAATTCGCTCTGCACATCATCCAGGTCATACAGACCTATATCCTTAGGCGGTTCCGGGGGCGGCGCCAGCAACTGTCCCTCTGGGGTTCGCTGGTAAAAACCCTGCATACCGGAATCGTAGATCATTTTGCATACGGACTGGCAGCCCAGGCAACAAAACTCGCGTTGTTTGCCCTGAATGGCGGTTACGAAGTGGCCGCCTGGCGGAACCGGCAGGCCGCAGTGAAAGCAGCTGTCGTCGGTCATAGTGAGTTAAATATTTATTGGGATTATTCAGCCAGAACACTGGTACGGCGGCTGAAGTAGTATTCATCTTCGCCTCGTTCGATCTGTACAGTCAGTTCCCAGAAACCTTTCAACGGGTAATTCATTTTGCTCTGGTAAACGCCAGGTGCCACCTCGAGCATGTGGACATTGAAATCGGCGCTGACATCGGAGGGTCGATACACTGAAATACTCACCTTGGCATCACTTAAGGGGCGTCCAACTTTATCCACAATGCTGAATCGATACAGTTCATCTGTGTTCATTACAGGACTGGTTGGGAACTCAGTTCGGTAGGACCAGCCCAGAGCATTGCGCGCAAGCTGACGCTTGTTGAAGTTCTCTTCATAATCAATACCTTTCTCATAATAGTCTTCAGTGACCAGTCCGGGATTGGTAATGAAAGCCAGGCTGATCATGCCGATATTCACTGCCAGCACAACCACCACCAGTGCAATCCAGCCCAGTACCCAGGGATTACGCCAGGCGTGGGGATTATCCTGAGAAATACGTTTGGAGTTGTTTGTCATTACTTTAAGCGTCATATAGGTGTGTTCTCACTAATTTCTTGGACCGTAAAACATGCTGACATATTCGGCATTCACATCTTCAATGTTTTGTGCCTGAAGTTTAATAGTGACCGGCGTACGATCTTTGTTCAGGCTCGCCCGGGGTATACGAATAAACATGGTGTGGCTGCTAAGCCTGCCGGCAGGGATATCCAGCGCATGATCCAGTTCCTGCAAAATCATACCTTCTGGGCCATCCACGGTGACCTGGATTTTCATATCCTGATCGGTTTTATTCAGAATTTTTAAATCATATTTATTCTGTATACTGCCATCGCTTTGTTGCACAAACAGAGGCTGGCGCTCATGAATCACTTTCAGTTCCAGTGAACCCAGGTTAAACAGGCCATAGAGCAATCCTACTATGGCCAGTGACATGATGGAGAAATATACCAGTACTCGGGGACGCTTGATCAAAGGCAGCTGTGGTTTGCCGTTAATTTCATCCATAGACGCATAGCGAATCAGGCCTCGGGGGCGACCGATTTTATCCATAACCGCATCACAGGCATCCAGACACAGGGCACAGGTGATGCAACCTTCCTGTTGACCTTCACGGATATCGATGCCGGTTGGGCATACTGCCACGCATTGATTACAGGCGATACAGTCACCATTGCCTTCAATTAGCTGGCCTTTGCTCAACTTACCACGGGGTTCGCCGCGGGCCACATCGTAGGTAGGCAGGATAGTTTCTGTATCGTACATAACTCCCTGGATACGAGCATAGGGGCAAAGCCAGAAACAGGTTTGTTCACGCATGAAACCGGCCAGGATGTAGGTGCCGAGGGTAAACATAATCAGTACTGTGGTCACTACAGCAGAGATATTCAGGCTAAACAGATTGAGCCATAACTGATAGGCATCGGTAAACCAGGCTGCAAAACTGATACCGGTTAATACACCAATCATAATCCACAGACTGTGTTTGATCAGACGAACTCGAATTTTATAAAAGTCCCAGGGTGCCGATTCCAGCTTGCGGCGTTTCGCCGGATTGCCTTCCAGTTTTTCTTCAATCAAAGTGAAGATATCGGTCCAGATGGTTTGAAAGCAGAAGTAACCGCAGAACACCCGACCGGCAATGGAAGTGACTGCGGCTAACAGTATGGCGAAGAACAGCAGTACCATAGCCAGTAACCAGACATCCTGCGGCATGATGGTAATATCAAAGATATGAAATTTTCGGTTGGGTATATCCAGCAAAACGGCCTGGCGTTCATCCCAGCGTAAATAGGGGCCGAGAAAGAATATCAGCCAGACGCTTGAGCTCATCCATTTGAAGTTTCGGAAACGCCCCGGCATGCGTTTAGCGTGAATGACCTGCTCACCTGTGTTGACATGCCAGTGGGCTTCTTCGTATAGCGCTTCTACCTCTACCTGATTAGCATGATTTGACTGTGTTTCCACCGAGTACTCCTGAACGATTTAAAACATAGGCAAAAGCCTGTTAAAAGGGTTCAATGTTGAGCTCTTTTAACAACCAGCTGACCGCGACGAATTGTGTATCTGTACGAAGAAAAACACAGTGATTATATCACATATAAGTGATCGCTAATTGTATATGCACCGTAGAGTTCGACGGCTGATCACTATAGTTTAGAATAAAAAAGGGACCTTTATGGTCCCTTTTTTATTTGTCTTCTGAATGGCTGGAGCTAATCAGATTGATGTCTGTTGTGAGTATGATTGTAATCACATTCACTGAGCCAGCCACTGCCTGAATCCCACCTATAGTAACCGTATCCATATATGTCTCCAGAAAACAGGAGCTGCATTCTGGCAGCTCCAGAGTTACAGATGACTATTGGCCACCGCCCAGCTTATGAACATATACCGCGAGTTTTTTGATTTCGGTATCGCTCAGTTTGCTGCCACCAAATTGTGGCATAACAGCGTTACGTGTGTTGGGGTCACCCGGGTCATTCACGCCATGCATAATCGTGTGCTTAATGCTGTACAACTGATCTTTAGCCGTGAAGCGCCAGATGCTGTCTACCAGATTGGCTGAACCCAGAGGGGCTATGCCTTTACCATCAGGACCATGGCAACCAAAGCAGCCCTTTTCCATATAGAGTGGGTTAGTGGTAACCGTTCCTGCCAGGATAGCCTGGGCCAGTTTTTCGGCTTCAGTTTCACTCACCATGGCCGCGTGAGCCGGCATCATGCCCTGACGACCTGCAGTGATGGACATTTCGATATCAGCGATGGTGCCACCATAGAGCCAGTCATCATCTGCCAGTACCGGGAAGCTTGGGTTACCCTGGCCACCAGCACCATGACAGGCGGCACAGTTGTCACCGAACAGTACCTTGGCCGAACGAACCACATAATTCGACAGTTCCTGGTCAGCCAGAATGTCGGCTGCGGACATGCCGCTCAGTTTTTCTTCGTAAGGACCGCGTACTTTCTCAATCGCTTTCAGGTCCTGTTTGTATTCATCCAGTGAGGTCCAGCCCATGACGCCTTTGAAGTGAGTATTGATCAAAGGCCAGGATGGGTACAGCAGGGTGTATACAATTACAAACATCCAGCTTGCATGAAAGCCTATGCGCCACCAGGCCGGTGGCTCATTCAGCAGTTCGCGCAGGTTGTTGTCCCAGATATGCCCGGTGTTATTTTCACCTGGGAATGGGTTTTTATCATCACTCATTACTTTGAGTCCTCCGCATCATTGTCATCATCCAGAGGGATGTGACGTCGCGATTCTAATTTCTCTTTGTTCTTGGGATGGAAAGTGTACACATACGCCCAGATCATCAGGATAAAAATAACCACAGTCACGATGGTACCTATCCAGTCGTTCAGGGTCATTGCCGCCCAGTCTGTTTGTAAGTATTCCATCATGATTAACGGTAGTCCTTGCTTTCGTCGAACTTAACCATGGTACCCAGTACCTGAAGATAAGCGACCATCGCCTGTAACTCGTTCTTGTTCTTAACTGAATCCGCAGCCTGAGCAATATCGGCATCCGTGTAAGGCACGCCCAACATGCGCATCACTTCCATGGTTTTAGTTACCCGTGCGCCTTCGACGACGGTTCGTTCCAGCCAGGGATAGTTAGGCATGACAGATTCAGGAACCACGTCGCGGGGTGCACGCATATGACGGTAATGCCAGTCATCTGAGTACTTGCCACCAACGCGAGCCAGGTCAGGACCGGTACGTTTGGAACCCCACTGGAAGGGGTGGTCATACATAGACTCGGAAGCCAGGGAGTAGTGACCATAGCGTTCTTTCTCATCACGGAAAGGACGAATCATCTGTGAATGACACAGATAACAGCCTTCCCGGATGTACGCTTCACGCCCTGCGAGTTCCAGGCCTGTGTAGGGACGAACACCATCACCGGCTTTCCAGTCAGTTAAAGACTGGTTCGCCTGACGATCCCACAGCACTTCTTTGTGCTGATTGTGTTCCATGGTTTCATCGAGATAGAACAAAGGGACGATTTCAACGATACCGCCCACGGAGAGCAGGAGCATAACCGCAACCAGCATCACGAAGATGTTGCGTTCGATTTTGTCCTGGAATTTAGTTGAATGGATTTGATCAGCCATTTTTCTTATTCCTCCCCTTAGGCCGTAGCAGCAGCAGGGCTAGTATTGGTAGCGCCTGAAGCCTGACGGATTGTCATAATGACGTTGTACAACATGACAGCGCCACCCGCCCAGTAAATCATGCCGCCAATGGCGCGCATCGCATAATACGGATGCATGGCCGAAACCGATTCTGCGAAGGTATAGGTCAGAGTACCGAACTCATCATAGTCTCTCCACATCAGGCCCTGCATGATGCCCGATACCCACATCGCGATGATGTAGATGACGGCACCTATGGTGGCCAGCCAGAAGTGCAGATTAACCAGTTTGGCTGAGTACATTTGTGTATTCCACAGTTTCATAACCATGTGGTACAGAGCACCCGCTGCCACCATTGCAACCCAGCCTAAAGCACCCGAATGTACATGACCAATGGTCCAGTCAGTGTAGTGAGACAGTGCATTAACGGTTTTTGCTGACATCACTGGACCTTCGAAGGTCGACATAGCATAGAAGGCCAGAGAAATAATCAGGAAGCGCAGAACATAGTCGGTACGCAGTTTGTCCCAGGCACCTGACAGCGTCATCATGCCGTTAACCGCACCACCCCAGGAGGGAATGATCATGGCCAGAGAAACGGCGGCACCTAAAGAGCCTGTCCAGTCTGGCAGAGCAGTGTAATGCAGGTGATGTGCACCCAGCCACACATAACCAAAGCTCAATGCCCAGAAATGGATCACCGACAGACGATAAGAGAACACAGGTCGTCCGGCCTGTTTAGGCACGAAGTAGTACATAATGCCCAGGAAGCCTGCCGTCAGGTAGAAACCTACTGCATTGTGGCCCCACCACCACTGGATCATCGCATCCTGCACACCTGAGAAGATGGAGTAGGATTTGAATGCACTGACAGGGATGGCCAGGCTGTTCACTACGTGCAGGTAGGTAATCATTACCATCATTGACAGGAAAAACCAGTTCGACACATAAATGTGGGAAGTCTTGCGAGTGGCAAGTGTCATGATGAAGTTGAAAGTGTAAGACAGCCAGACTACTGCTATAGCGATATCGATTGGCCATTCCAGTTCAGCGTACTCTTTACCAGAAGTCAGTCCCAGAGGCAGCGTGATTACCGCTGCAAGGATAATGGCATTCCAGCCCCAGAATACAAACCAGGCCAGTTTATTGCTCCACAAAGGAACACCGGAGGTACGTTGTACTGAGTAGAAGGAGGTTGCCATCAGGGCAGAGCCACCGAAAGCAAAGATAACTGCATTGGTATGCAGTGGACGTAGGCGACCGAAACTTAATTCGGCGATGTCCAGGTTAAGAGCAGGCCAGGCCAGCTCCGAGGCAATGTAAACACCAACAAAGGTGCCCACCACCAGGTAAACGATCGACATAACGGTAAACCATTTGACGACCTCGAAGTTATACTTCTGATCAAGCGAGGCTTGCACGAGATAGTCTCCTCTTTTTTCTTATGAGGGTTAGCCAGCAAAGGCTGTTTCAGGCGATATAAAACTGCAGGCAGTCAAATATTGTCTAAAATCCACAGTAACCGGGATCAGCGGATCAAGTGAAAAATCACTAAACCGCCATTTGTCCGGGATAACCTTAAATTTAGGGGGCGAAGATTACCAGAAAATGCTTACCAGCATGAACCAAAATTTGCTCAGTGCTGTGAATTTTCTAATATTTAGCCCTAAACCCTGTATTTGATGTGGGATTATATGTATTTGTCAGCCAAATAAGATGACAAAAATCAATTTTACACGTAATTTCATGGATATGGTTAGGCTAAATGTAAAAATATTTTTATCGAGCAATACTATAATTCGGGATATGGTGCTATTCAGATGTTTGTCTGAGTGAATTGGTCTAAACAGCTATTTCATTTTCCAGCTAAAGAATCTAAGCTTATTTGATCACTAAAACGACATTTACAAGAATCGGAGTGCAGAAAACATGGCAATGATCATTCAAACCGTCGACGGTGTGGTTTCAAACCGGTTTGATATTGAAAAACCCAGTCTAAGATTTGGGCGTTCCAGTAGCAACCAGGTGCAAATCGATGATCTGGCGGTGAGTAGCAAACATGCCCAGATTGTGGTGAAGGAAGGCGAGGAGGGTCAGGATGCCTTTTATCTGCAGGATCTAAATAGTACCAATGGTACCTTCATGAATGAGGAATTCGTCGAGGAAGATCAGCAGTTACATCACAACGACAATATACGCATTGGCTGGAATAACTTTATTTTTATCGATGAGAATGAACTTGATCTGGAAAAAACCAGCGAAATCAAGAAAAGCTGGATTCCCGGTGTTTACTACACCAGTGATAAATGATCTTCTTTGAATTAATTATACTGGTTGCCGTGGTGGTGCTGGTCGTGGTGGCTTTGAAGCTGCCTGGGAAGAAGTAGAGAAAAATATAAAAAGCTTTTGACGCAAAGCCGCAGAGACGCAAAGGTCGTTCTTCCGTAAACATCAACAGCATAGCGCTTTATTGAATCTAATAAAATATAGATTGTGCTTATAATCCTTGTGGCTTTCCTTCATTACAGTATGGCAGTGTCGGATCAGCAGAACCATGCTAAAGTACGTCATCCAGAATCCATTAACCATTAACCATTAACCCCTCCCTAGATGCAAACAAAAGCCCTCGACATCCTGCAAACCACCTTCGGCTATGCACAATTTCGCTTCCATCAGCAGGAAATTATTGAGAATCTCATTCAGGGCATGGATGCCGTGGTGCTCATGCCCACAGGTGGTGGTAAGTCCCTGTGTTACCAGATTCCGGCCATGGCCCGTGAAGGTGTGGGTATTATCGTCTCGCCGTTGATTGCCCTGATGCAGGACCAGGTGTCTGCCTTGCAGCAGTTGGGGGTAAAGGCTGCATTCCTGAATTCTTCTCTGGATTCGATCAGTGCCCAGGAAGTCGAGCGTCAATTACTCCGTGGTGAACTGGATATGCTGTATGTAGCCCCGGAACGATTGATGACCGGTCGTTTTTTGAATTTACTACAACAGTCGAGCATAGCCCTGTTTGCCATAGACGAGGCCCACTGCGTATCACAATGGGGGCATGATTTCAGGCGTGAGTATCTGCAATTATCGGTATTGCATGAACGTTTCCCTGATATTCCTCGTATAGCGCTTACCGCCACCGCTGATGAACCCACACAAAGGGAAATCATTCATCGACTGGGTCTGGAACAGGCGCAGGTGTTCATTTCAGGATTTGATCGTCCTAACATTTGTTATCGCATCGAACAGGGTTCGGACAACGCCCGTCAGTCATTATATAAGTTTATTCAGGAAGAGCATGCGGATGATGCGGGCATTGTGTATTGCCTGTCACGCAAAAAAGTTGAGCAGGTCGCTGAATGGTTGAGTGCTAAGGGCCTAAAGGCATTACC
Source organism: Gammaproteobacteria bacterium (assembly GCA_048550535.1). Classification (GTDB taxonomy): domain Bacteria; phylum Pseudomonadota; class Gammaproteobacteria; order SZUA-229; family SZUA-229; genus CBDULX01. The sequence goes on along the minus strand of JBLYYN010000203.1, from coordinate 13,532 downwards.
CTATCATGCGGGCCTGTCTGCTGAAGTACGAGCAAAACATCAACAACGGTTTCTTAATGAAGATGCGGTGATTATTGTGGCCACCATCGCCTTCGGTATGGGTATAGATAAGCCTGATGTGCGCTTCGTGGCCCACCTTAATTTACCGAAAAGTCTGGAAGCTTATTATCAGGAAACCGGTCGTGCCGGCCGTGACGGTTTACCGGCGACGGCCTGGATGATGTATGGCTTGCAGGATGTTATTTTACTTCGTCAAATGATGGAAAATTCCGATGCCGATGCACAACACAAACGCGTCGAGCATCACAAGCTGGAAGCCATGCTGGGTTTTAGTGAACTTACGACATGTCGTCGTCAATCACTCTTAAAATATTTTGGTGACCATCTGGATCAACCTTGTGGCAACTGTGATACCTGTTTATCGCCGGTAGAAACCTGGGATGCCACTGAGATTGCACAAAAAGCTCTATCCAGTGTGTATAGAACCGGCCAGAGGTTCGGGGTGAATTATCTGATCGATGTGCTGTTGGGTAAAACCAATGAACGATTGCAATCGTTTGGTCATCATCAGCTGGCATTGTTTGGGCTGGGCAAGGAACTGGATCAGAAACAATGGCGAGGGATATTCAGGCAGTTGATTGCCCGTAATTTACTGGCAGTGGATGTCGAAGGGCACGGCGGTTTGCACTTAACTGAACAATGTCGCCCTTATTTACGTGCCGAGAAAACACTGATGTTGCGTAAAGAAGTGAAAAAGCTAAAGCAGTCCTCAAACAGAAATCGCCAGCGTTTGATCAAGGAAAGTGAGCAGAAACTGTGGGATGCATTACGGGAATGTCGACGCAAACTGGCGGATGAACAGGCTATACCCCCTTATCGAATATTTCACGATGCCACCTTAATGGAGATGGTCAGTCATTTACCATTAGACCAGCAACAGTTTGCCCGCATATCCGGTGTTGGTGAACGCAAGCTGGAGGCTTATGCCGATGACTTTTTACAGGTGCTGCGTGAATATCACGATGAACAGGTAAATGAACAGTCCAGCACGGATACCGTCTCCGAGACTTTACTACTATTCAACAGTGGTATGAATGCCGAAACCATTGCCAGTCATCGTAATCTGTCAGCAACGACTATTTATGGTCATCTGGCGAAGGCCATTGAGGCGAGCCAGATTAAACTTGAGGATGTGGTGTCACTAGACAGCCAACAGATTCAGTCAATTCAGGATATGTTATTAGAAGTTGGTGAGGGTGGTAGTCGTATCAAGCCGGTATTCGAAGCCTTTGAAGGTGCTTATGATTATGGTGTGTTACGTTGTATCAGCGCAGCTACTCGAGTTTGATTGTTTATCAATAAAGTTGTTAATTTAACCACTCATTCTGATCAGGATTCTGTTAATGATTAATACGGATGATTTACTAGCTCTGCTAGTGGAACAATTCAGTTTATGGTCACCCAGGATTGGTGGCGCGGTAATGGTGTTGCTGGTTTTTTATATTATCAGCAAATTACTGCTGCGCCTGATGGATAAAAATATAGCCAGATTTAAACTGGATATACACCTGATGATGCTGATTCGTCGGGCTTTACGTATTACCTTAATGATCATTGCCCTGATAACTGCGTTCGGTACACTGGGTATAGATATATCTGCCCTGGTTGCCGGATTGGGTTTAACGGGGTTTGCTCTGGGGTTTGCCTTAAAAGACACCATTTCAAATTTGTTATCCGGTGTATTGATATTGTTGTACCGTCCGTTTGAAATAGGCAGTCATATTGAAGTGTCGGGACATCAGGGAAAAGTCACTTCCATCGATTTGCGATACACTGAACTGGAGAATGACGGGCATAGAGTGTTGATACCCAATTCTAAATTGTTTACCGATCCGATTAAGGTTTCGGAAGAATCTGCTGAGGCAGATAGGGTATGAAAAAGAAAACGCAAATGGTCGCTCCTGCGCATGACCCACATGGAAGTGGGAAATGCAGATAATACACGACTGCATGGATTTATGCCCGGTGGGTATGCAGGAGGTAGAACGACTCAGGAGACAAAGTCGAGGAGCAAGTATCTGCCCTTGCGCTTGCGATATTAGTTCATTCATAAACGTCAACGCGAATTAACGCAAATAAAAAAAGCATCTTTGTGCTGTGTGCCTTAAGTGCGCAAATAAAATATTAGTGTACATTTTCGGACTATTACTTTTGATCGTCTGCTTCAGTGTATTTGGTGGATTGTTCATTCAATACTGTCAGATATTGTACAGACTCATTTTACGAAGTGTCGGTTCAAGTCTAGTTTTCTACATCTGAAGCCTAATCACAGCTGCTACAGAATGCTGGCGCATCGTCCCATTATATGTATTTTATCAAATCAAAATAAAGAACCACCAGAACCAGTGCTGCTAGCAAGAACAGTGCAAGAATAACCATCCACTTCTTGCTCCTCGTCGGACCCTCCAGTTTCTTCAATTCCTTACCGACATGCTTAACTGCAGCTTTAAAGGATGGTCGGTCATTTATTTTCCTGACATTGTCCTCATGGATTAGTTTGTTGCGAATGGTTGCAATGTAACGAATACGTTTTACCAGTGCCGTGGGGATCTTGCCTTCCACACTGCTGACTTTTTCATGTAAACCCTTACCTTGCGCCCCCAGCACTCTTTCTAATGTCGATTCTATCTTTTTTGAGGATTTTACTGCCAGATCTATATCACTCATGATTACCTTCTAAAACCTTTTCCTCGGGCGGAGTATATTTTCTTGCATGAAAGCATACTCGACTCAGCATGTTTTAGGAAGGCCGGATTTATTTGATCAACTGTGGTTACAGGCTTGGCAATGTCAATATATATTATTTTTCACTGTGCTGGCTATTTACTGGCTTGCACATAGGTATTAGCCTGCAATTGGCATAGAGAAATATCGAATCAGCGTGCAATGGACCTGATCGATATTCTCAGTTGTTTAAAGTTTTACCCCTGAGACTGTGTGTAATACTACCCAGATTTAATTAGTGACCTGTTTCACATTTATGTTATTTATTTATATCTGGAGTCGCTACAAGACAGATTTTAATCCTGTTATTATGATGTGGTCAATTTCATAAAACTATCAGTTATTAGCTGTTTTATAAGTAATTTCCCTGCTGGGAAAATGTATCAGTTTAGGGGGTGTTAGTTTAATCTCATATCATAGCGGTTCAAAATCAGTTATGCGGTACTTGTTGGGTTTTACTGTAAATGATAATCTGGCATTTATTCTTATGTCCTTCTGTTTTACAGGATTCATTTATATGACTGTTTATATTTCATACACAAATGAAAATAACTGGTTTAAGTTAATTGACAGGCTGTGAGGCACCTAATACTTCTACTTCCTCCCCTCGGTAACAAAATTGTAAAATAGATATATCCGAAATTATTGGGCTATTAAAAGGTTTTGCACCCATTGGTCTTATGTTCTGTTTCATAGAATGTGATTTTAAATATGCGTATGTATAAGTATATTTTTTCTGTTTTAGGCTTATTCTTTTTTACACATCCACTAGCATGTGAATTAAGCGATGAATATAAGGAGCTAGAGCATCTGATGCTCAGTGAAGTGTTGGAGCCATACAATGATTGCACCAACTCAATATCTAAAGCCAAGTACTGGTATAAATATGTGCAATGTCAGAAAGCCGGTGATGGAAAAAATATAATTGGAGGCTGTGCCGATATTGTTATGAATGATGACTTACAATATATGGATCTAGAACTGGATTCAAATTTTTGCCAGCGCTTAAAAGTCAGTAAAAAGGAACTTATAGAGTATTTTGAGTGTACTGTCAAAGAAGAAAATATTAAGAAATGCAAGTGACCATACGCGTATATTAGGACATTCGCGACGTCTCACAGCGAGAATACTGCTATTGTGTCCATATTGACATATGATATATGTCTAGTAATTGACACTCGTCCCTTAATCCAGCATTTACCATTCAACGGATTGCTGTTTTTTTGACCTCCATGCTTTAATACATCTAGTGTTTGTAACAACAATTGCATAAAATTCGTCTAAGTTAAATTATCTTATAGTATCAGTCATGAAAGAAACCTGGAAAGATGCAGTTTATCGGCAACGAATGGCACTGGCTGACCGGCTGGCTGAACCACTGGCGTCACTGGCCACGAAATGTGAGGCAGTTTGGGGTGATCGCGATGGCCTTAACCGGATACTAATAGAAAACTTTTCGACAGTAGCCAATGGCCTGTTCATGTATGTACTGGATACTCGAGGTATCCAGTTGTCAGATAATGTTGGTGCCAAGGGACTGATACCCGAGCATTATGGTCGAGACCGCTCAAAACGACCCTATATGCGCGAGGAGGTCCCGGACTGGGGATTCCTGCTGTCGGATGCCTATCTCAGCCTGCGCGCCAACCGGCCGTCTGTGACCGCTCTACAACAGGTACACCGTGGTGATGAAGTTCTGGGTTATATCGGCGTGGATTTTGACCTGCGCGACCTGCCGGTGACCTCCGAGCTTTATGATGAATCAGCCGAGTGGCGTCAGATCAAGGGTGATCCGGCCATACGAAGCAGTGTGTTTCAGCAATGTCGTATCGACAGCCCAATGGATAAAAATATCAAAGTCGCCAGCGCTATTATTAAAGAGTTGATTAGTGATCGTGGCATGTTCCAGGGTGTGATCCACTTTTCGAGTAGCCGGGCCACGGTGTGGTTTGTCAGCGACCCTTTCCGTTACCGGTTACTCGACCAGGAGGCGCTGAGCGATCCAGATATCTGTATGCTATACCCGGCTGTCGACTATCCTGAGGATGCCCTGATCCCGAAAAACCGCATTGGCTCAATAATGAACAGACTGAAAAAGCTTCGTCTAACTGATGAAACTTTTTACTTGCGCTCGGCTTCAATCAATATTTTCAACGGCATGATCAGCCTGACCTTTTCCTGTGATGGTTCGCATTATATGTCGTGGGAGGAATTTTTAGATAAGGACGAGACTTTCTGGTTTGGGGCAATAGGGTGAGGGTGGAGTTTGATTTAGCTAGTTTAAACTGAACTGAAATATTTTACTGCTTTTTTAACATTGGTTTCGCCCTCGGCAACCGCTCCTGCGTTGCTCTCGGTCTCTGTTCCTGACTCGACTCTCGGTTGCTGCTCCCGGCGCAACTCTCGACAATTGCTCCTGCATTGTTCTACCTTCGATCATACCCACAGGGCATAAATACCCACAGGGCATAAATCCATGCAGTCGTGTGGGGTGAGTTCATTTATGAATGTCGTCCATGACATTCACCCTTCGGGCCATGTAAAGCATGTTAAAAATTGCCCCAGGCAATTTTTCCTTTTCTGGTGAAAAGAAACAGAACCAAAGAAACACGCCCCAGGTCACAAGCCCTTCATGAAATGCAATGAAGGATTCCTTCGTCAGTCGCGATTGAGGATGACCTGAATAAAGCCCCTCAGAAATCACTTCCTCTTCAGCTTTGCTCCAAAGGGGAAATTTAAAAGCATAGTGAGGTGTCATCCAGACCGGAGTGGAAGGATCTTAAATCGTCGATAATATACAGAATATAACAGCAGGATTTCTCCCGATGATCGAAATGACATAATAATCAGAATATTTCAGGAAAAGAAAGCCGACACAGCTTATGAGTGAATTCCAGGAGCAGTTAGCACATCATATTTGAAACGGGTAGTTACACAGAATTATTTACAGGCTCGACATATATTCTTTTATAGTCACTGAAGGTGGCTAATCTTGATCCCGGTTTTTATTATAGGTATCAAAACCTGCTGCATAATAGAACGGGCACCAGCCAATTAATGATGAAATGATAATCACTATGCCTACTGTGGATAGGATAATAGAAGATAGAGTATCGCTGGTAACTATATCTGAAAAAGGTCCTAGATATATTAGAACCAGACCCATCAACACTCTAAATACCTGGTCAAGAAGACACATATTACGTTTGAATTGCATGGCATCTCAATCCCTTAGGTATTGTACGGTATTCTATATAGAGTACCTGGCTTAATCAATCACATATTCGTGTGATGTGAATTAAGCATGTTCGGATGGCTTGTACGACCTGATGCCACCGCCCGAATCCTTGGCCATATACATGGCAATATCAGCCTTATGCAGTAGTTCCGAATAAGATGTATCGTGATCTGGAAAAGAGCTGATACCAATACTGGCACCTATCTTCACTGTATTGTCGAGTACCTGATATTCATTGATTATACTTTGGTAGACTGATTCTAGTATCTGCATACTGGAGTCAATATCTGAACCCATTAACAGCAGTAAAAATTCATCCCCGCCGAGACGAGCGGCCATGTCGATGTCTCGAATGCCCTTTTTAAATCGTAGCGCTACCTGCTGTAAGAGTAAATCACCATAATGATGGCCTAGTTCATCATTGACGTTTTTGAACTTGTTAAGATCTACCATGGCCAGGACAAAGGGCGTGTTTGTCTGGGACGATGATTTGATTAACTCGTGTATTTTTTCAGAGAAGTATTTTCGATTGGGTAAGCCGGTTAAGTTGTCGTGCATTGCCATGCGTTCAACTTCGTTTTTCTGTAACTGCAGGCGATTGACCAGGTTTCCTAGCATTAACGAACCCCATATGGTCATCCATGTAAAAAACACCAGAGGTATTGTCAGTCTATTGGTATAAGCGGCAATAATGGACGAATTTTTCTGATCATTGTTATGTTGATGCAATATTAATAAAAAATATTCTGGATTGTTCATGTCCAACAAAACCCAGCTGAACAGGCAATTCTTTTCGCCTGTCATACCACCATGTATATTCATGCGTTGCTGGTCGAGAGTGCTTTTTAGCAATTTTATAGTGCATTCGCCAAGTCTAAGTTGCTGTTCATTAAGTGGGTGTAACAGTACTGCTTTGTACTGATTAGTGGTTAAATCCAGAGCCAACTGTTCTGGCGTTGTAAGCGTATAATTGATACCAGTTAAGCGATCATGGAATATTGAGTGCATATTATTGATTTGATCCAGCACACGCTGTTCTCGAGACGCGTTGTAAATCGCGATCAGTGTAAGCGCAATACCTAAAAGCGTAATGCCAACATAAATAGAAACCAGTTTTTTTTTATAAGATAGTTTAGTTAAAGAAAACATGGATTTTATTTATTATAGATGACCGCTCAAGGGTTATTACTATAACCGCAATTCCAGGGAGCCTTGGATCAAGCATCATATACTTGATCCAAGGCTCCTTAGCTTTCACTTCCATGTGAACTCTACAGGAACCTTGATCTGTGCAGCTATGAAACAGCCTGGCCATGATGCCTGGCTGTAAGGTCACACCAGACCACTCCAGGCATCATCCTGAGTAAAACGATCACCATAGGTTTTCTTAAGCTGATCCAGACGTTGTGCCAGATCTTTCGCGCCTTTGGCTTTAATATAATGCAACGGCCCGCCATGGAAAGGAGCAAAACCCGTACCAAAGATGATACCGGCGTCGATCAGGTCTTCATTGTCCACCACTTGTTCACGTAAGCAGGCGGTGGCTTCATTGAGAAAGCGCATCACCAAACGGTCTTCCAGTTCCTGCATATTGCCATAGCTGGCATTTTTGTTTTTGACTGGCCGACCCTTGCTCCATTTATAAAAACCTTCACCGGTTTTTTTACCCAGTTTTTTACTACTGACCATGGTGTCGAGTTTTTTCGATAGATTGACATCAATGGTTCCGGACAGGTTTTGCGCCACCGAGCGGCACACATCCAGACCCACAGTATCGGCGAGTTCGATCGGGCCCATGGGCATGCCGAAGTTCAATGCGGCTTTGTCGATCATTTCAGGGGGTATGCCTTCACCGGTCATTGCAACGGCTTCCATTAAATAGGGCATAAGGATGCGATTGACCAGGAAGCCAGGGGTACTTTTCACCGGCAGCGGTAATTTATCGATGGCTCGACCAAAGGCCAGGGCTTTGGTGATAACATTTTTATCGGTGTTTTCACCGCAGACAATTTCCACCAGAGGCATCAGCGCTACTGGATTGAAGAAATGCACACCCACCAGTCGGCCCGGATCTTTCAGGCAGGTGGATAATTCTTCCAGTGGAATACTCGATGTATTGGTGGCCAGTATGGCATCTTTTTTCATTAGAGGTTCGATGCGGGTGTAGAGCGTCTGTTTAACTTCTTTATCTTCGAAGATGGCTTCGATGATAAGGTCGGCTTTGCTCACACCTACGCCCCGGTGATCGGCAACCAGTCGATCCATGGCATCGCGTATGGAACGCCGATCTTTCTTGAATTTTTTACCAAACATCTGCAGTGAGCGTTTCATGGTGGCCGCCAAATTTTCAGGACTCTGGTCCTGTACCGTGACCGAGAACCCGCGCAGGGCACACCAGGCCGCAATATCGCCACCCATTATGCCACCGCCGATGACATGAATGTGTTTGGGCTGGAAGTCCTGTTTTTTACCCAGGCCTTTCAGCTGTTCCTGCAGGAAGAACACATGCACCAGATTTCGTGCGGTGTAATCGGTGACCAGACTGGCCACCGATTCTGCCTCCTTGAGTAACATACGTTTTGGGCTATCCATGTATTTTTGCCACAGGTCAATCAATTTGTAAGGGGCAGGGTAATGTTCCTTGCGGGCTTTTTTGCTCACCTGTTTACGCATTTGTTTGGCAATCAATGGCCTGACCAGCGAATGATTCAGCAGTTTGTCTTTAAAGCCTAATTCTCGGGGTTTCGGTGTTTTCAGTACAAAATAGCGGGCTGCGGATTCCAGTTGCCGTTCTGGCACCAGATCATCCACCAGGCCCATGGCTTTTGCGGTGCGGCCCGGAATCATACGTCCTGTGAGCATGGCGTCCATGGCGGCCAGTGGACCGGCACGCAGGATGGAGCGCACAGTGCCACCGTAACCAGGGTGTATGCCCAGCTTGATTTCCGGTAAGCCGACACGGCTGCTACTGTCGTCGCATAGAACACGATATTTGCAGGCCAGCGCCAGTTCCATGCCTCCGCCCAGGCAATAGCCTTTAATCATGGCGACGGTGGGACAGTGCATGCCTTCAACCTTGTCCATGATTTCATGACCCCGTTGCAGCATGGCCAGGCCTTCTTCCGGTGATTGCAGTTCGGTGAATTCTTTGACATCCGCGCCGGCAATAAAACCACTGGCTTTGTCACTGACAAACACTATACCTTTGGGGGCGGACTGTGCCTGTTCATTGAGGATCTCACCGAGTTCAGCCAGCACCGCATTGGATAGAAGATTGGTTGAGGAATCGGCGACATCGAGATGTAACCAGCAGATGTTGTCATCATCACGAACGATTTTCCAGTGTTTGTAATCCATGGTTTATTGTTCCTCTGGTGATGAATCTGTTGCTGGTTGGTCAGTGGCCGATTCAGGTTGGGCTTCAGTTTTAGCTTTTGGCTCGGACTTGGGTTTGGCTGCTTTAGGCTTGGCTGTTTTGGGTTTTGCGGCCTTGGCTTTAGGCTTGGCCTTGGGTTTGGCTTCTGCTTCAGTCGTTGTTTCAGGGGTAGCTTCAGCAACCGGTTCTGGCTTTGATTCGGCTTTCTTCGGTGTTGTTGCTTTGCCGGCTTTTGCTGAAACATTTTCAATCATCATGGCACCACCCTGACCACCGCCGATGCACAAACTGGCGATGCCGCGTTTGGCATTATTGTGTTTCAGCACATTGGCCAGATGCAGGACGATACGAGCACCACTGGCACCAACCGGGTGGCCCATGCTGACGCCACCACCGTCCACGTTTAATAGCTCGTGGGGGATTTCACCCATGGCCGATTTCAGCCCCAGCTGCTGTTGACAGTAATCGTCCTGTTTCCAGGCTTCGACACAGGACAGCACCTGACCGGCAAAGGCCTCATTGATTTCCCAAAAATCCACGTCTTTAATCGCCAGCTGGTTACGAGTCATGATGGGGGACATGGCATGTATGGGCCCCAGGCCCATTTCAGTCGGATCCAGTCCGGCCCACTGACTGTCTATAATTTTTGCCAGTACCGGCAGATTGTGTTTTTTAACCGCTTCCTCGCTGGCCAGTATCAACATGGCCGCGCCATCGGTGATCTGTGCACTGTTACCCGGGGTAACCTTGCCATAGGTGCGATCGAAGTAGGGTTTGAGTTTAGCCAGGTTGGCCATGCTTGAATCGCGACGTATGCCGTCATCGAAGTCATAGTAATTACCTTTGCCATCGTACAGGGGCTCGATTTCATCCAGCCGACCTTCATCATGGGCGGCTGCCAGGCGCTGGTGGCTGGCCACGGAAAATTCATCCATTTGTTCGCGGCTAATACCGAAACGCCAGGCAATTTTTTCTGCGGTCTGACCCATGGATAAACCGACAATGGGATCACTCAAACCACGTATCAGGGCAATTACCGGTTTCAGATGAGCAGGCCGTAATTTGGCCAGGGTTTGCAATTTCTGGCCGAAGCTTTTGGCACCCATGAACATGCCCAGCCAGGTGACCATTAAATCATTAAATAGTACCGGAGCGCGGCTCATAGCTTCAGTGCCCCCCGCCAGTACCAGCTCGCAACGACCACTGGCTATATTGTGATAGGCTGAATCCAGGGCCTGTAATCCCGAAGCACAGTTACGCTGTACCGTCCACGCGGGTACGGTTTGCGGAATGCCCAGGCGAAGGGCTATGACACGGGCAATGTTGACCTCGTCCGGGGTGGGCATGATGCAGCCGACAATGACTTCGTCAAAGGCCTCTGGACTGAAATCATGTCTTAATAACAGAGGCCTTGCCGCAGTGACGGCGAGATCCGAAGCCAGGAAAGGCCCCGGTTTTCCTTTGGCTTTTAGAAGCGGACTACGGCTGCCATCGACGATATATACGTCTCTGAATGTGCTCATGCGAGTTTCCACCCTTCTTTGGTAAATTCATCTACCCGAACCGCATTTTGTGTGGCTTCATAGGCCAGTATCACGCGTTCGGCTTCTTTTGTGTCAAGTATCTCAAGTTCAATGGCTTTCTCCAGCAAGGAATTAACGGGCTGTTGCTGGATCAGGCCTATGCGCATGGCATCCCTGAGTTTGCGTTCAGCATCTTCGGCTTCCAGTACCTTATGCAGGGCATATTCAAGACGTCCCATCGCATCGTCTTTCTGATCCGTCCAGTGAATGCCTGAGGTTAACCGGTCACGGGTGTCAGAGGGTTTTAGTAATAATCGCGCTACCTCATGACCCAGTTTGTCACTGGCCCCGGAATAGGGCCGTGTCAGTGGGAAAATCACGAAACTCAGCAGTTTACCGACCACAGGAATCGGGAAGTTATCACAGACACCTTTCAGGGCTTCCTGGATATTGTAAAGTGAGTCCTCGCAGGCCCATTTCATCAAAGGCTGGTCATTGGTTTTAAAACCCTGGTCTTCGAAATGTTTGAGTACGGCGGTAACCATGTACATATTCGACAGGGCATCGGCCAGGCGACCTGAAATCTTTTCCTTACGTTTTAACTCGCCACCCAATACCGACACACTCATATCGGCCAGCAGGGCAAAGGCCGAGCTCATTCGAGTGAGTTGCCGGTAATAATATTTTACCGCACCCTTGGCTGGTGCATTCACCAGTCGAGCACCGGATAGCCCCAGCCAGAATGACCGGAAGAAGTTACTGGCCACAAAGCCGATATGGCGGAACAGGGCATCGTCGAACAGTTCCAGGGCCTGTTCTGGATCCGGATGATTCACCGCTTCTACTTCTTTTAGCAGATAGGGATGACTGCGAATCACACCCTGGCCGAATACAATCATGCTGCGGGTAAGGATGTTGGCTCCCTCGACGGTAATGCTGATGGGAATGCCCTGATAAGCCCGGCCCAGGAAGTTATTCGGACCCAGGCAAATACCATGGCCACCATGTATGTCCATGGCGCGATTAATCACTATGCGCATGCGTTCGGTGTGCTGGTATTTCACTATGCCGGAAATCACCGAGGGTTCTTCACCCGCATCCAGTCCGAGCAGCGTCAAGCTGCGGGCAGCATCCATAATATAGGTATGACCGCCGATCTGGGCCAGGGCCTCTTCAATACCTTCAAAGTAACCAATGGGGATTTTGAACTGTTTACGAATACGTGAATAGGCGCCGGTGTAACGGGACGCGTATTTACCTGCACCGGTACTCAGCGCGGGCAGGGATATGGCACGGCCATCGGACAGGCAGTTCATCAGCATGGTCCAGCCCTTGCCAACAAAGTCTACGCCACCAATCACCCAGTCGAGGGGGATGAATACGTCTTTACCACGGTTAGGGCCATTCATGAATACATGGTTGCAGGCAAAATGACGTTTGCCGATATCAATTCCGGGCACATCGGTTTTGATCAGTGCCAGAGTGATGCCGCGATTGACTTCTTCGCTGAGCAGCTTATCCGGGTCATAGAGCTTGAAGGCCAGGCCGAGTAAGGTCGCCACAGGTCCCAGGGTGATGTAGCGTTTATCCCAGTTCAGGCGTATGCCCAGCACATCGTCTTTACCCTCAAAACTGCCTTTACAGATGACACCGGTATCCGGCATGGCACCGGCATCACTGCCGGCTTCCGGGCCAGTTAAGGCAAAGCAGGGGATCTCATCACCGCTGGCCAGGCCATACAGATAATCGTTTTTCTGTTCTTCGGTACCGTAAGTTAACAGAAGTTTTCCCGGGCCCAGTGAGTTGGGCACCATAACGGTGACCGCGGCGGTAATACTGCGGCCGGCAATTTTCATCACCACGGCAGAATGGCCCAGGGCGGAAAATTCCAGTCCACCGTATTTCTTAGGGATGATCATGGCAAAGAACTTGTTGTCTTTTAGAAATTGCCATACATCTTTCGGTAAGTCGGAGTCTTCATGGGTGATTTGCCAGTCATCCAGCATGCTACACAGCTGTTCTACCGGGCCATCGATATAGTCTTGTTCTTCACTGCTGAGTTTGGCTGCAGGCAGATCACGAATTTTGGAATAATCCGGATTACCACTGAATAGCTCACTCTCCCACCACACCTTGCCTGCATCCAGTGCTTCCTGTTCAGTTTGGGAAATACTGGGCATGGAATCCCTCATAAACTGCAACAGGGGTTCGGATGCGTATTTCTGGCGAATATGGGGCAGGTTCAGCGGGATGACTACCGCCAGGTAAATCGCCCAGAGAATTAACAGGGTAGCTAAGCCCGCGAAGTCGGAGAAACTGAAAACCAGCAATACGACACCGAGCAAGGCATTCCAGGTCACCTGTGATAGTCGGAAATACGCGGCTACGCCAATAGTTAGGGTGAATATTAATAGCCAGGTAAGCATGCAATTCTCCTAGACGGACTTATGTTTTGGTATTTTTATATTCCGTTCATCTTCAACCTCATCTTTGATGATACCATCATCCTTTTCAGGATTATCGTCATCCGAGGCTGTTTCTGTTCGGGCTGCTGGTATGACTTCATTACTTTCAGGATTGGGAATTTCAACCGCTGGTAGGAAGTCTTCAT
>JBLYYN010000202.1:0-11271 GCA_048550535.1 Gammaproteobacteria bacterium | reverse complement strand
TCTGCCAGTTGCTCCAGCAAACGCTTGTTTTCCGCCTGCTGTTCAGCGACCTGAGCCAGGGTCTGATTAATAGCCGGCCATCGTTGCTTGAGTACCGGCATCAGCTGAAGACGCAGGAAATTACGATCATATCGATGCTGCAAATTGCTGGGGTCCTCCACCCAGCTCAAAGCCTGTTGTTTTGCATAGGCAAGAATGCTCTGGCGACTCACATCCAGTAATGGCCGGACATGCCAGCCATGGGAAAATTTCGTCACCGCAGGCATGGCCGCCAGCCCGGCAGCCCCGCCACCTCGAAACAGCTGCAACAACAGTGTTTCCGCCTGATCATCACGATGCTGGGCAGTGAGCAGGCAATCCTGGTCCGTAATGAGTTTCGCCAGGGCCTGATAGCGAGCAGTTCTAGCTGCCGCTTCCGGACTCTCACCCGACTCAGGACGGGCATCTACCGCAACAACTCGAAATGGGATATTCAAGGCCCGGCAACTGTTTTCACAGTGTAAGGCCCAGTCCTCAGATTCGGCCTGAAGCCCATGATCAATGTAGATCGCTTGAATATTAAGCCCGGATTGGGCCATCAGATGTAACAAAACCTGGGAGTCGACACCACCACTGTAGGCCAACCACCAGGTTTTGACGGTGTTTGCAGCCGGAAACCGCTCCAGAAACTCAAGCAGTGTCCCGGGACTTAACATCAGGAAGCTTCGGTATAGCGCCCGTAGCCCATGAGCCTCTGATAACGGGTTTCCAGAAGCTTGTCCAGTCCCATCTGGTCCAGATTTTCCAGGCTGTCCAACAGGGCTTGCTTGATATTTCGGGCCGTATCATCTACATCCCGATAGGCGCTACCCAGTGGCTCATCGATAATACCATCAATGAGCTCCAGCTCTTTCAGGCGGGATGAGGTAATACCCAGTGCTTCAGCCGCATCCTGGGCCTTATCGGCACTCTTCCACAGGATAGAGGCACAACCTTCCGGTGATATGACCGAATAGGTGCTGTACTGCAGCATCATTAAGCGATCACCCACACCTATGGCCAGGGCACCACCAGAACCACCCTCGCCAATGACGGTACAGATGATAGGCGTTTTCAGTGCCGCCATTTCAAACAGGTTACGGGCTATGGCCTCCGATTGACCCCGTTCCTCAGCACCTATGCCTGGGTAAGCACCCGGTGTGTCGATAAAAGTCATTACCGGTATTTTAAAACGTTCCGCCATTTTCATCAGACGCAGCGCCTTACGATAACCTTCCGGACGTGGCATCCCAAAGTTACGCCTGATTTTCTCCTTGGTATCACGACCTTTCTGCTGCCCTATAACCATGACTGAACGGCCGTCCAGACGGGCAATACCACCTACAATCGCGCTATCATCGGCAAAAGCACGATCACCGTGCAATTCCTGAAAATCCGTGAAAACCCGATCAATATAATCCAGTGTATAGGGACGCTGTGGATGACGGGCTAACTGGGAGGTTTGCCAGGGGCTCAGTTTGTTAAAGATGGATTCCGTCAGGTTGCAGCATTTTTCCTGCAATTTTGAGATTTCCTCACTGATATTGATCTCAGTATCATCCCCGACAAAACGTAATTCTTCTATCTTGGCCTCTAATTCGGCAATCGGCTGTTCAAAATCAAGAAAATTTGGATTCATTATTATCTGGCCACTACTTTAATGCGGTTAAGCTTGCTTAGCATTGTGATTCGCAATGATAACTCGCCATGCCACTGGTTCCAAGATAGAAAAAGCATGTTTTATGAACTATTACCGAATTTGTTTGGCATTTGACCGTAAATACTTCCATGTTCAATACAAATTTTAGTTTTGTTCTAAGCGGTTTGATCTACCAGTTCTCGTACCAGCATAGTGGCATAAGTACCGGATGGCAGACAAAATTGTAGTTCCAGGGTTTGCTCGTCCTGCCATTGCCAGCTCAATCGATCGGGTATCAGTCTCAGGGCCCGTCGTTCCTGTTTTAGACCGGCAGCTTCCAGCCCTTGTGCCAGTACCGGCATCTGCTCAACTATACTTTGCTCCAGTAATGCACATTCAGCTTCGGCCATGGAACGCCCACGCCCCCATAATGGCCCAGTGGGGTGCAACTCCCTGGATCTAACCCGTGCCTTAAGATCGGCACTGCCATCGTCGCTAAAACAGGCACTCTTACCATCCAGCATCAGCACATCGCCGGTAATAAAATGATTCCAGTCGCCTCGCTCAATCCGTTCGCTCAATACCCGATTAAATAACCAGGAGCGGGCAGCCGACAAATACAGACTTTTCTGGTGTCGCTTCATACGGCTGAAGCTTCCCTGAAACAACTGCTCGGCCTTATCCAGATTAGCCATATCGTGGCCAAAACGTTGCTCACCATAATAATTGGGGATGCCGGCCTGTTTAATATGCGCTAATCGTTGTTCGAGTTCGTTCCTGTCGCCCTCAACTTCATGGATCAACAGCTTGAAACAATTTCCACTCAAGGTTCCACGCTTCAGCTTTCTGTCATGGCGCTGATGCTGCAGAACCTCGACACCCTCAAGATCAAGACTGGATAAATCCGGATCAGCCTGCCCAGGCAGGTGAATACTGAACCACTGGGTGGTCACTCCGTGGCGATCTTTTAACCCGGCATAACTCACAGCCATAGGTTTAAGCTGCGCCCATTGTGCCAGTTGACGCGCAACCCAGTCAGTATTACATCCCGACTTGCGTATCTGTAACCAGAGGTGCTCCCCTTGCCCAGAAGGTACCACGGGCATAATTTCGTCGACCCTGAAATCCTCATCCCGGGCTTTAATCATGCCCCTGGATGACGGTTGTCCATAAGCTCGATGTAGAGTAGTGAATAAATACAAGTCTGCGAACCTGAAAGGTGAGTAAATGATTGCTGGCGACCTTAAGTATAAATTCTGCTCCGGTCAACCACTGTTTTTTCGCTTTTAACAATCAGGAGAATACCGCATTGTTATTTATTGACGAAACGTCATAATTACGCCGGATGAATAGCCACAACCGAAAACAACGGGAGCGACAGTTAAGGGAACAACTGATACTGGATACCGCAAATGATATCCTCTATCAGGAAGGCTTTGCCAACCTGACCATGGAACGAATTGCTGTGCTTATCGAGTATTCTAAGGGTACTGTCTACAACCATTTTTCCAGTAAAGAAGATATCATCTCAGCACTAGGTGCACGTTGTTTGCATAATCTGCTGGATCTGTTTGAACGAGCGGAAAATTACTCGGCATCCAGTCGCGATCGTATCTCGGCAGTCGTCATCGCTCACAGCCTGTATGCGCTTTTGAACCCAATTGAACTAGAAAACATGCAGATGATCAAATCACAGGCCATTCGCCAGAAAACATCGGCAGGCATGCAGGCTGAACTATTACAACTGGAACAACAACTCACACAAATTGTGATTAATATTGTGAACAATGCTATTTCCACAGGTGAACTGCCCAGTGACGACAGTAGTACCGCAAACGGTATAGTGCTCGGACTGTGGAGCATGAGCTACGGTACCAACCTGCTCAGTACCTCGGCTATTCCATTCAATGAAATGGGTCTGTGTGATCCACTGGATTTGATGTGGCATAACAGCCAGCGCTTACTTGACAGTTATCACTGGCAACCCTTGAGCACCCAGTTCGACATCACTGACAGATATCACGAAATTTGCCAACAGATATTCCATGATGAAATCACACATTTGAAGCAGATCGCAAAACAATAATATGAATAATTAAGGATCTACAATGATTATCCGGTACACAGAATGGATTTTGAAATGGCGCTATCTGGTTGTAGTCTTATCGGTGTTAGCAACCCTGGGCCTGGGTATGGGTGCACTATACCTGGAGTTTTCTAATGATTACCGAGTATTTTTCAGCAAGGACAACCCTCAACTTAATGCCTTCGAAAACCTGCAAAACACCTATACTAAAAATGACAATGTATTGTTTGTTATCGCCCCTAGAGATAAAACTGTATTCAGCAAGCAAACTCTGGTCGCAGTAAAAGCCATTACCGAGCAAGCCTGGCAGATTCCCTACTCCATACGGGTTAACTCCGTTACCAATTTTCAACATACCTATGCTGAACAGGATGAGCTGATCGTCGATGATCTGGTCACTGATCCTGCTTCGATGAGCCAGCAGGATCTGGCCTATGCCAAACGAGTGGCATTGAACGAACCCATACTGGTCAACCGTCTGATATCACCGGATGCTGCCTATACCGGGGTAAATGTGATCGTACAGATGCCTGGCATCGATCTCATGGCAGAAACACCGGCCGTTGTCAGTTATGCACGAACCATGATGAATGAAATAGCGCAACGTTTTCCTGAAGTGGAGATTCGCCTGTCGGGCATCATGATGATGAACAATGCTTTTCCTGAAGCCAGTAAACGCGACTTTATGAGTTTGATACCACTGGCATTTCTAGCCATAAGTATCATGTTACTGCTACTACTACGTAGCTTGAGTGGCACATTCTCAACGGTAGTGCTGGTATTATTTTCTATCATCTCGGCAATGGGAAGCGCTGGCTGGGCAGGTATCGATCTCACACCACCATCGGTCTCTGCACCCATTATTATTCTTACTATTGCCATTGCTGGTGCCGTTCACCTGCTAGTGACCATGATACAGGAAATCCACCGTGGCACATCCAAGCATGATGCCATCAGCGAGAGCATGCGAGTTAATTTTTTACCTATATTCCTCACCAGTCTAACCACCATGCTGGGTTTTCTTAGCCTCAACGCCAGTGACGCACCACCATTTCGTGATCTGGGTAATATTTCAGCATTCGGCGTTGTGATGTCGTTTTTATTTACTATAAGCTTCCTACCAGCGATCATGTATATGCTGCCCATTAAAGCCAGGCATTTTGTGATGGGTACTCGTAGCATGCACCTGCTCGGTGACTGGGTTGTCAGTAAAAGAAAAACATTGTTATGGGTCATGAGTATTCTGGTGATGTGCCTGTTAGCCATGATCCACAAAAACGAACTCAATGATGTGTTCGTTAACTACTTTGATGAATCTGTAGACTTCAGACGCGATACCGACTTTACAACTGAGCACCTGACCGGAACCTATAATATTGATTACTCTCTGGACAGTGGCGAGCAGAATGCGGTGAGCAATCCTGTTTTTCTGAAAAAGGTATCTGCATTCACCGACTGGTATCGAGCACAGCCGGAAGTCAAACATGTAAGCAGCATTTCCGACACCTTTAAACGACTTAATAGAAATATGCACTGGGACGACGATGACTGGTATAAACTGCCAGAATCCCGTGAACTGGCTGCTCAGTATTTATTACTCTATGAGTTATCCCTGCCCTATGGCCTGGATTTGAATAACCAAATCGACGTTGCTAAACAGGCCACACGTGTTAGTGTAAGTCTGGATACCATTTCATCCAATCAAATACTCAAACTGGAGCAACGCGCCCAGCAATGGCTGGAGCAAAATGCACCGGATCTGGTTACTGACGGTGCCAGCCCATCCATCATGTTTTCGCATATTGGAAGACGAAATATAGACAGTATGCTCACAGGAACCAGCATTGCACTGGTCATGATTTCAGGCATTCTGATTTTTGCACTAGGCTCCGTTAAATATGGCCTGCTCAGTTTAATCCCC
The DNA here is from genome assembly GCA_048550535.1 of Gammaproteobacteria bacterium. Lineage (GTDB taxonomy): Bacteria > Pseudomonadota > Gammaproteobacteria > SZUA-229 > SZUA-229 > CBDULX01. Next base: position 5,607 of record JBLYYN010000202.1, on the reverse strand, counting down.
AACCTGTTCCCAGCCGGCTGTGCATTTGGGCTATGGGCCCTGCTTGATGGAGAAGTGGGTCTAGCCTTATCTGTGGTCACCGCAATGACACTGGGTATAGTGGTCGATGATACGATTCACTTCATCAGCAAATACATTCGTGCACGCGAAGAAAAACATTTAAACAGTCTTGATGCTGTTCGTTACGCCTTTCGTAATGTTGGCGTTGCACTCTGGGTGACCTCGGCTGTGCTGGTCAGTGGATTCATGATCCTTTCATTATCTGCCTTCGAGTTAAATTCTGGAATGGGCATGATGACCAGTATAATAATTGCGATAGCACTGATTCTCGACTTTTTACTATTACCCAGCTTGCTCATGAGTATTGATAAACCAATTACACGGGAGATTCACGCGTGAAAACATCACAACTTAAAGTAATTATATTTTTCACCAGTCTGCTGCTGAGTATTGGCACACAGGCCAGCGATAGAGGCCTGGAAATAGCACGGGAAGTAGATAAACGAGATACTGGATTCATAGATTCTAGCGCCAGTCTGATAATGGAATTAAAAAACAAACAGGGTCAGACCAGCGTCAGACATCTGAGGGTGAAAAATCTGGAAGTGGACGGTGACGGCGATAAAAGCATGTCCATATTCGACAAACCAGCCGATGTTAAAGGCACGGCATTTCTAACTTTCTCTCATGCTATAACAGCTGACGAGCAATGGCTGTATTTACCCGCCATCAAACGAGTTAAACGCATCAATTCAAAAAATAAGTCCGGCCCATTTATGGGCAGTGAATTTGCCTATGAAGACATTTCCTCACAGGAGCTGGAAAAATATACCTACAAGTATCTTCGAGAAGAAAAAATCAATGACATCGACTGTTTTGTAATTGAACGTTATCCTGCATACAAACACTCCGGATATACCCGGCAGAAGGTATGGATCAACAAACAGGAATACCGACCTGAACAGATCGTTTTTTATGACCGAAAAAACAGCCTGCTAAAAACACTAACCTATTCTGGGTATAAACAATATCTTGGACAATTCTGGCGTGCGGATAAAATGCATATGATCAACCACCAGACTGGCAAATCAACCTTATTAACATGGTCCAATTATGCATTCAAAACAGGGCTCAGTGACAAGGACTTCAATCGCAATAGCCTGAAACGTGCAAAATAGAAATCCCAGGAAACATCATGAATTTGTATTTAAGACTATTATTTTTACTACTCAAGCCAGGCATCAAAAAAAAACCTGAGCTGCTGCAGCCAGCAGTACTGCATTTGAGAGTACTGCCGAATGATCTGGATTTCAATCTTCATATGAATAATGGCCGCTACCTCAGCATCATGGATTTAGGTCGAATTGAATTAATTAAACAACGAGGACTGATCAGACATATGATCAAACAACGCTGGGTACCCATAGTGGCACAGGCACAAATTAGTTATTACCGGCCACTGAACTCATTCCAAAGCTATGAACTAAGCACACAACTGATCTGCTGGGATGATAAATATGCCTATTTTCAACAAACATTTACCAGCAAAAACAAAACTGTTGCCGTTGCACACATCAAAGGCCTGCTGCGTTCATACCAGGGTACTCTAAACCCAAATGAGGTTATTAGATTACTTGGTTACGACAACCAGTCTCCTGCATGCGTAAATGATATTTCACAATTAACAGCCAGCCAGTCAACCAGCCAATGATTAATAAAATATTATTTATTTTTCTACTACTGATCAACCAAAATACATTTGCTGCTGACTGGAGTGGTAATTTTTCCATACTCTCGCGTTACTATATTCATGATCCACTTATAGACAGTACCACCCAGAAAAACCACTACCCCTCTGTAGCTGGTTTACCTGAGTTCTACCACGGCTGGGATGATGATCAGCAAAACTTCACATTTACACCTTTTTTCCGACTTGATCAGAATGACAAAGCAAGAAACCATTCTGACCTACGTGAATTACATTGGCAAAAAGTGCTGGATGACTGGGAGTTCAGGATTGGAATAAGCAAAGTATTCTGGGGCGTCACTGAATCACGGCACCTGGTAGATGTCATCAACCAGTCCGATACAGTTGAGAATATTGACGGCGAAGATAAGCTGGGCCAGCCCATGCTCAAATTCAGCAGTGAGAATGATATCGGTACAATAGATTTTTTCATACTACCGGGTTTTAGAGAACGTACGTTCAGTGATGTGGATGGACGATTAATAACCACTCCGGTAATTGATACTGATCAGCCTGTTTATGAATCTTCAGATGAAGACCGTCATATTGACTATGCCCTGCGCTGGTTTCAGGTACTTGGAGACTGGGACCTTGGTCTGTCTTATTTTACAGGCACCAGTCGTGAGCCATTATTCACCCCTGGAGTGAGAGACACTCAACCAGTACTGCTTCCATATTATGTCCTGATGCAACAGTTTGGACTGGATCTTCAAGCCACCACTGATGAATGGTTATGGAAACTTGAGCTGATACAACGTCAATGGCTGGCACAGGACTTTGTTGCAAATACTACCGGGTTTGAGTACAGCTTTATTGGTATTTTTGACAGCAATACCGATATTGGATTAGTTATGGAATATCTTTATGATAGCCGAGGTGAAAATACTACAAGCGCTTTTGAAGATGACCTGATGTTCGGTATCAGGCTAACACTGAACGACGTACAGTCTACCGAAGCCCTGTTCGGAGCAATCATAGATCGTGATACTCGAGAGACATTACTGTCGTTGGAAGCCAGTCGTCGCCTTAGCGACCAGTGGAAACTCGAATTCGAACTGCGTAGCTTTCAACATGTAGACAGCAATGGTATTTTCCAGTCTTTTCGTAAGGATGATTACATTCAGCTTGATCTGGCCTACTACTTTTAACAGCAACAATGCCAGAAGAAAATCCTGGTATTTCCTGGTGATACCACTTCAATTAGGCAGATTTCTGAAATAACTCTTTTTCACGATTTAAGCGGTCTCGTATCATTTCCATATAATCGATTCTGAACTTGCGCAACATATAATCTCGGGGATCATTTATCTTAAGTGCTTTCCATGCAGCTTCTTTATTAATGATGTTGCGTTTTTCTGCCTCATGTACTTTTTTTTCACTAACATCCGCTTCACCAGCAGTCATACGCTCATAACCATAGTAATCCATATGCTTTCCGGCCAGAGTTTCAATCACTTCTATTTCATCATCGGTCAATAATTTTTTGAATTTATCCACGTTGGCCGAAATCGGGGCAGAACTGTTGGACTCCCACAGAGTAGAACGCTTAGAAATGGATATGGCTTCATCAGATTTATCAATATCCAGCATTTCTGCCGTGAATTCAAGACTAAAGAACTCACAGATCTTTTGGATAATTTCGGCCTGATTAACAATGAAGTCTTCAAACCGTATCGTCAATAATTTCTCGGGATACCTTGTTGCCAGAATTTTGGCTTCGTCATAAGCCAGTACCCACTTTTTTGCATTGAGCATGATATCAAAATCGTGAATTATGGCTCTATTCATACTCGAAATTTGTGCTCTCGGATCGCGAACCACATTAAGGAACAGCATATCTGGGAAGAGCTCAAGCAAATCATCAACATAATGTATACTATCCAGTGATTTATCCATCACTACCGAAGCTTCCTGCTCACGCCCAGTTTCGAACAACATTTCCCATATCACACGGTGGATACTCCTGGGTTCATACTTAATAGCTTCGAAAATATCAACAGGATCCAGTACCACACCCGGCCACTTGACCATTAAACCTGACTGTAATCCGATAACATCTGTAATCAATTGAAAATAGTGATTGTCATCATTAAGATCACCATATAGTTCTAGCAGAGGCATAAAGTCGACTATATGTAATGGATAAGGTGCATAAAAATCCTTATTAGCATTTAATCTCAAACGCAAAGCATGACTGCCGCAACGTCTTAGCGGTATCATCAGTACTGGACGGGGTTGAGTCTTGATATTCATAATTAAACTACCTCCTTAAGCCATGAAGCATATCCAATTTAATGGCATCCTTAATCACATGATGATGTTTATGTGATGCTACTCAGTTGCTAACCAGTGATTCTTTTTTATAGGTAAAATTTTGGGCTCTTTTAAGAACGATGCGAACACCATCATATTCTTCATTATTAGCTCGAACCAGTTTTGAACCCGCGGCAAATCGTTTACGTAAATTGAGCATAGCTTCCTGCCCATCGCTTGATAATAATCCCTGGCGAATGGTTTGCTTAAGTTCCGAGTTAATACGTTTACCAGCAGATAAACCCTGATTCGGATAAGGAAGATGAGTATGGATTATTTTGACGTATTTACTGTCTTTATCATAAACACTTAAATTAATTCTAGGTAGGACTCCGGCATCACATTTACCACTTTTTACACCATCAAAGACATTGATCCAGCCTTTAATCTTAACATGTTCAGGTTGCTTATCAGGGTTTGGATAATGACTAAACATACTTAACATGCCAAAATTTGGAGAACCAGGCGCACAAACTTTTTTTCCCACTATGTCCTGTATATCATTGACCGATATATCATCTTTACGAGCAATAATCTGCCAGCGAAAAATATGCGGTAATTTAACAAGAACCATGTGATTCAGGTTATTAATACGCCAGTCAACGAAATGCGGACCATCGAATACCAGATCATATTTCTCTGCATGCATATCCGCTGAGTATTCAGCCCAGGTCTCAGGATGCTGATATACAAATTTTTCACCGGTAAGTTTGGTCAAATAGTCCGAAATTGGCTTATAAACCTTGATACCTTTCTCAAGTGACTCTCTGGGTGGCGCAGTAAAAACATAATCACTGGCTACTATCTGCGAATATAGGCTGAGTAAACCAGTTATGGCTAGCATGACGCTGAATTTAAGCATAATATATTTCTCCAAAACTATAAAACAGGGGCAATTTCCATACCCTGTCTACAGTCAATAGTTCACATTCCCCTTGTTGACCATAGGGATATTTCCCAGAATCTTCCAGAAAATATATTAGCTTTTGATATTGATTTTTCTTGTTTTTCTGCTTTAGCCTGTCACAATCCGCAAATTATCAGGCCAATGAATAGGAGCATATTATGCAATGATTTTAATCATGGCTGGCAAATCTACTGACATCAAAAATGAAATCATCAGTATTATAGTTACAAAATTGACCAAACCAGTGATTAAGAGCATACATATCAAATAGTTATCTTTGGAATGAGAGTTATTACTTGAAACTGATAGCCGAAAATACTTGATATTTCAAGTTAACGAACATCTGTTTTAAGATGTTAAAAATTCTTCAATCAGGTTTTAATTAATAGAAAAATTAATCTATCAGATAATATTCAAACTAGTAAGTTTAATTACCAGACTGATCTATTACTAGATATAAATTAAGTTTAGAAATCTCGACTTGATCAGTCACTTTGTAAAATGAGTTCGTACATTGTCTGACATTATTGCATGAACAGGTCACCAAACACCCTGAAGCAGACGTAAAATCAAAAAAGATTTGCCGCAGAGTCACAGAGTGCACAGAGAAAACTGTCGTGCTTGTAATAGGGCGTACTTA
>JBLYYN010000201.1:0-13530 GCA_048550535.1 Gammaproteobacteria bacterium | reverse complement strand
CAGGCCTATAGCCGGTGATCGCATTAGTATCGATTACAGTGAAAATTATTTTGGAGATTAAAGGCGATTAAAGGCGATTAAAGGCGATTAAAGGGGTCGGTAACAATTGATAATCATTATGTTATCATTTGTTACCGACCTTTTTATTAATACAGTTAAAACACCAGGGAACCTCTGATTAAGTCTGGTTGATGGGATTGCTGTTCAAAAGTTTCAGGCACAAGGCGAAGATCGCAGCTAATAGCAGGCTATTGGTAAGATGACGCACAGGATGTGCTAATGCCACGGGCGCAGGATGCGCAGGAGTGACTTAACGCAGTAGCTGGAGGATTTGAACAATAAGATCATAATCATGACTTGATCAGAGGTACCCTAGGTCTTTCAATTATGAGGAATGAAAATGAAAAAAATAATGACAGGTATCTCAATACTGATATTGATCGCAATATCAGGAGCCGTGCTGGCGGATTCTACTTTACTGCGTTTGTATACTGATCGTGAAAAGGGTGATACCAAATATTATGTTATCAATACCTCTAATATTAATTATCTACAATGGGATGAGGATGACAAAATGATGACGATCATTACATCTGATACCAAGACTGGCGAATCCAAATTTCTGGTGCCCATACAGTCAAATGAAGATGCTGAAAAATTCATTGAGATACTTATGGGTAAAAGCGCCAATAAATGGCTTGACGCGAATCATAAATAATTGAAGAAAAACATGCCTGCAATTTAATCCTGCCTTCGCAGGAATGACGAGCTAACGGTGCAGCACTGATAATATTTGATCAATATAGGTTGGTTTATTGAAAAATAGCTCGGTGTGATCCTGAATTATCTAAAAAGCCCTAAAATTTAACAGTAGATCCATCTGGATCAATTATCTCGCAAGTAGTTAAGCTTTTGTGAAAACATTCACTGTATTGTCTCGCTATTTCTACACGCTGTTTCGTATTAGGATGAGAAGAGAGATAGTCCAGTACACTGGCTTCAGGCTCGCTTTCCTTCTGTTTTATTGTAGAGTTTGTAGCTGTTTGCATATAGCCAGTCATACGATTCATAATGTTAGAAAATACTATAGGATCTCTCTTTACATGTAGCATATGCTTAAACGCAAACAGGTCAGCTTGTGATTCATGCCCTCGTGAGTAGTTGCTGCTTACGAGCAATGAACCTAAGCCTACACCCGCATCGACGAATCCGTTACTGTCTCCCACTATCATCATCACCGCCACAGCGACAAAGGTGCTTTCTATTAACATTGTCAGGGAATGACGATGTTCGATATGCCCCATTTCATGTAATAAAACAGCATCCATCTCATCCTGATTTTCACACAGCTGCACAAACTTGTCAGTAAGGATAATATCACCCGCAGGCAGGGCTAGTGCGTTGGGTATGCTAAGTTCTTCATTTTTCCATAAGCGAAAATGTAGCTTGTATTTTATCTCATCATTTGACGCAGCAAGAGGAACGATATGAGACTTGAAATGCATTCGTATCTTTTGTTTTTGTTCTTCTGAGATCTTTGACTCTTCAAAGACATACTCATCCAGGAAGTCAAGCGTATTGCTGGCTATGAGTTGATTTGTTTCATACGGTAAGGCATGGGCAATTTTTTCGCTTGCCCAGGGAACACCCCATTTAAAGAAACCAAAACCCAGAATTAAAGTTAGGGCTATTGAAGTAATAACCCAATGCATGTTTGATTCGAGCGAGTGAAGAAGCCCTTTTCCTGGCAGCTGTTTTTTAAATGCAAGGTCGATAGCATCATTATCTTGTGTGGCAAAAACAGAACCATCTTCTAATGTAATTTTTCGCGTTACATTACCTAGTCGGCCTCCAACATCTAAGGTATGCAAAAGAGCACTGTAGCTCATGCCATCTTTTACTTTAAGGACAAAAGAATCCTCTGTTATCAGAAGTGTCGCATCAGCCTGTGCAGAACTTCCTTTTGCATACCATTTTCCATTTATCATGGAATTTTAAAACCCTAGTCCTGCATCTATATCAAAGGCATCACCTATCTGTTCACCGAGGGACGATGTCTCATTTTGTTTTTGCGTAAGATAGTCGTCAAACCCACTCTCTGAATTTACGAGTGTATTTTCGAGCATAATACGTGAAGCCCTTACTCTTGCCCAGGGATATGCAAAACCCAAACTCAGAATAACAGCAAAAAAGTTTGTGATCAGTACCCAGGCTAAAGGAAAGGCCTTCAATGTTGAGGCAAAAGTGACTTTTTCATCAAGCCTGGTGTTAGCATACACATACTTTCGATGCTGTGTCAGTGAGTATGCCATTATAAATATACCGGCCATTATCATCATCAGATAAGCTAGGAATATAACAGGCATTAATAACCGCATTTTTTCTGCCATAAGCTCTGGATTTGGCTCAGCACCATTAAGTGCCATTACTGAATCAATACTTCCCGTTGCATAGGCTCCAATGCTAACAACAATAGCCGCTATGAGCAAAACAAGTATACCAATACCCACTGTTTTTAATGCAATCATCATAAGTTTTTTTATGTGTACATTTGTTTTAAATTCACCTTGCCCATACTGTGAATGATCTACGAAGAACTCCGTATTTTTCTTTTTAATAAAGGCCAGTGAAAAAAGCAAAAAGGCAATCATAGCCAGCGCAAATATAACTCCTAATAAGGCCGCTACTACACCCCCTAAAGAAATTGACATAGTCATGGCTACAGTAATTAATATTAATCCAATATATAAAGCTATGGGGTAGGCAAAGAAATTAAGATAGGCACGTCCTATCTTTCCTGAGAAATTAAAATGCACATTAGAAAAACTTGTCATTCTCATATTGAAAATCATACTTCTTAGAATGAGCCAGGGCACGGCCAAAAACAGAGTAGCGACAAGAATGAGGCTCCCTGTCGGTGATACCTGGTTAATAATTATATAGAGAATCAATAAAGTCATTGCAATCAGATAACCAAAGAAAAGTTGCTTGCCTGTTGCATGATATTCAAAATTCCTACCCTCAAGCATGCTGTTTGCATAAAAATAACGATTATTACGCACCTTAGCCCAAGGGTGATAAAGACCTAATGTAAGAATTGTTAGCAAAACATTAACAATCCATATTTTAAAGTATTCCATTCCACTTCCGTCAAAACTCAATGCCTTCATTGTTTTCTCCATCTTTTTAAATTTGAAATGTGTTTATAGTTATATATGAGAATAATAAACACTCTTATCGAATAAAAATCAATGATTATTTTGAGCAATACTAAAAACTTTGACTCAAATACCTCAATTTTACTTTAAATAAGGCATAACACTAATCCAGATCAGAATATATTATGATCTGGACCTCCCATTTGGAGCAAGCGGTCGGACAGATCCTGAACATCCTTTTCTCGCTGCATAAGAACATCCATGTTCAAAAACCGTGTAAGTTATTGATAATCTAAAAATTAAAGGGATCGGTGACAATTGATAATTATTAGCGTTATCATTTGTCACTGACTACTTTATCTTTCAATTATGAGGAATGAAAATAAAAAAAATAATGACAGGTATCTCAATACTGATATTGATCGCAATATCAGGAACCGTGCTGGCGGATTCTACTTTACTGCGTTTGTATACTGATCGTGAACAGGGTGATACCAAATATTATGTTATCAATACCTCTAATATTAATTATCTACTATGGGATGAGGATGACAAAATGATGTCGATCATTACATCTGATACCAGGCATGGCGAATCCAAATTTCTGGTGCCCATACAGTCAAATGAAGATGCTGAAAAATTCATTGAGATACTTATGGGTAAAAGCACCAATAAATGGCTTGACGCGAATCATAAATAATTGAAGAAAAATATGCCTGCAGTAAATGGTCCGCTTTATTGTAGGAACATCAGTCCGACCTATATACGTGTTTCTATTTTACTATTGTTGATAGGCCGGATAATATGTTGATTATCCGGGTAAAGAAAATTAACTAAATCCCTGCTCAATCAGGAGGTTTGTGTTTTATAAATCTCCTGACATTTACCAGCGACATGTTATTTTTGAAACAACCGTTCCAGTTTCAGTATAGAGTGCGGGTAAATTTCCCTCATCAAAATAAAATGAACGTTTCTCAATATATATATCCAGTGCAAGGCAATTATATATTGGTTTAAAGTATCCCAAACGTACCATAGCTTCTCTTGCGGTAGGGTGACCTCTTGCCGGGCTACTGAAAGAGAAACCATTAACAAAACGTTGTTCGGTATAAAGTTTGCCCCAGCTTTTATGTTCTAAGGCAATATTGAAAAATAAACCTGCGAAAGGGTTTGATACATCTGAATATGTATCATTATTTGATTTGCCCCACGCCCAGCCAGTTGAAGCCTGCATACCGGTGATAAGCGTGAACGGGGAGTTGCTTGACCACTTAAAAGCCCCCATACGCCCAGCTCGTAAAAATGAAAATTCGAGATATGAATCGACGTCAAGTGCATCGTCAGTAATAAAACGGGTCGCACCCAGTTCAAACAGATCCCATTTTGTACGATACTTATCTGTGGAGTCACTCTCTGACTGCCACATAGTTGCCTGGGGTGTTATGTTTAAGTTTACATACTCAAGACCAGTACCATCAGTGCCCCAGCGTAGTTGCAAATCCATGAGGCCGTAAAAATATTCCGGTAGTGATGGCCTGGCACAGCATCTAAGCTTTTCTGATATTTCGCCCTGTTGGCTATTAAAGGCATATTGAGCATCTAGGAGGACTTTTTGACCAACAAATATATCGTTATCTGCTCTTTTCTCATAACCATAACCGAGGCTCATGGATGTGTCACGAAAATCCCAGGCCTCAGAAAAAGCATATGTTGGCAGTAATATAAGACCGTATATAATCAGGATGAATATAGTTGATAGTAAATTATCTTTTATAATCATTACTATGTGCATAGCGATGTATTTAGTCTGTCTGCAAGAGATAAGTGTCTAGTATGATACCAGACAATTTCTTCTAATATAATAGCATCAAGGACGGGGAGGGCCCACGTAAGTGATTGAATAACGTAATATAAATACTTAAGTACAGAGCAAATACTGCCTTGACAGCCGCTTGTCAGGGGTGACATGACTGTTCTAAGGTCCTCGCTACCCCTGGAGGCTGGGAAACATTATGCCGTGCGTGAATGGTTATTTTTCTCGACCGTGGTTCCCAACACGCTCAGCTTATGTACATCATTGTACTCGCTGCATAAGCGCTTCCAGAGTCGCCACTCATGACCCTCCCTGGTCTTTGAGGCATAATCATATTCTTGTGCAAAAAAACCAGGAAAATATTATCCAGGGTAAAGCGATATGAAAATTGACATCAATGATTTCCGTGTGCCAGTGGATACGAAAGTCAAGCTGGATGAATGGCCAACCCAGGTGGAGCCGTTCTATCAATCGACAAAAGCATACAAGAAACTTCGCGAAGCGCAGATTTCTGAACTCAGTGAGCAACAACAACTTCACTATGCATTCGATCGCTATTCAATATTACTCATTTTTCAGGCCATGGATGCTGCCGGAAAGGATGGCGCCATCAAGCACGTGATGTCGGGTGTCAATCCCCAGGGTTGTCAGGTGTTCAGCTTTAAACACCCGAGTGCTACTGAACTGGATCACGATTTTCTCTGGCGTAGCACGCAGTGTTTGCCAGAACGTGGGCGTATTGGTATTTTTAATCGATCCTATTATGAGGAAGTATTGATTGTGCGGGTGCACCCGGAGATTTTGCTTAGCCAGAAGCTGCCGCACGATCTGCTTGATACTGATACGATCTGGCAAGAACGTTTTCGCTCAATTGTAGACATGGAAGACCATCTTCATCGCAACGGCACACGCATCATTAAATTTTTTCTGCATCTGTCAGAAGAAGAGCAACGCAAGCGATTTCTCGCTCGCATAGATAACCCTGATAAAAACTGGAAATTCAGCTTTTCTGATATTAACGAGAGAAAACACTGGCAGCAGTACATGCATGCCTATGAAGAGTGTCTGAACGCAACGAGTACAAAAACGGCGCCCTGGTATGTTGTGCCTGCCGATGATAAAAAGAATGCGCGATTAGTGATAGCCAATATTATTCTCGAGATCTTTAAATCACTTAAAATGAATTACCCAGTGACTGATGCGAAACGTCGCGAGGAATTACAAGCTATTCGTGAGCAGTTGCTAAAAAGGAATCAGAAATAAAATGCGACGGTGTAATTTAATTATGATCAATTACAGTATGTGGTTAAATAAAGTTAGGGGTCGGAGCTACTGAGCATGATTGCTATTTCAGCAACGTTCATCTGAGTGAATATTTAACTGTAGTATGATCATGTCTTTTTATAATTAAACCCAGCAGGTGGATCGATTTTATATGACCATTCATGAATCTATATTAATTCATCAGACATATTTGAAACAATGTGGTAAATGTCGAGACATGATTCAACCGGTAGTTACAGGCCAGCCTATAAGCTCAAAAATATTGCTTATTGGCCAGGCGCCTGGTGACAAAGAATGCGTACTGGGCAGGCCATTCGCATGGACAGCAGGTAAAACACTATTTAAATGGTTTTCATCCATCGGACTGGAGGAAGAGTCATTCAGGCAGAAGGTGTATATGGCCGCTGTTTGCCGATGTTTTCCCGGCAAGAATCCTAAAGGTGGCGACCGTGTGCCCAATAATGAAGAAATTTCAAATTGTTCAGAGTGGCTTCAGTCGGAGTTCGATCTGCTGCAACCCGAACTGGTTATACCGGTGGGGAAGCTTGCTATTGCCCAGTATCTGGATGTGAATAAACTGGCCGATGTGGTAGGTCAGAGTTTTGAATTGTCGATTTATGATCAGCGGGTCGATTTGATCCCATTGCCTCATCCTTCCGGTGCCTCGACATGGCATCGAATGGAACCCGGTGTCACTTTGTTACAGCAAGCCTTGTCACGCATAGCAAAACACCCGGCATGGAAAAGTTTGATTTGAATTTTATATGCTCTTCGTTTACTTTTCTGCAGTTATATAGCAGACCCAGGCCGGATCGGCATCGGCTATTTTGACAGGTTTGAATTTACCGTCACCTTCGCCATTTTTATCTGTCCCTTGCCAATATACGGTCACCCGCTTGAAACCCGCCTGGTATAATAATTCCTGGATTTCCGGCAAGGTCCACATTCGCCAGTCATAGCTAAAGGCCTTTTTCATTTTCGAGTTGTCCGGGAAATGAAAATGGATATGACAGACCATATCACCGCTGATTGGGTTATAACTGGCCTGGTCCCAGATATAGGTAAATTTTTTATATTTGGTTCGTTCTTTCTGTTCTTTGAATGACTCATAACCCCCATAGGCATCGAGAAAGAAAACGCCATCATCGACCAAACTCTGCCGGACTCGTTTGAAATATTTGACCAGCGCTCGCCTCTCCTTGAATAACTGGAAACTGAAATTCATTGCCATCACAACATCGACTGGATCTGTATCTATATTCAATACATTTTCATTTTTCAGTTGAATACGTAGTTTTTGTGACGATTTTAGGGGATTGACATTGTGTTTCCTGGCCCAGGTCAGTACCTCTGAGTCCAGATCAACACCGATGGCTGTATTTGATTTACGTCGCCTTACCCACTCACGACACATTCTTGCCGTACCACAAAAATCCTCACGCAGACTAGTGGGCTTACGCTCACGCAATTTGCGAAATATTTTGTTTACAAATTCGTAATCCAGTTCGGTATTCTGCACTGATTGTTCATACAGGTAATGTCGGTCTGCCGTTAGAGCCATGCTGGGATATTGCTTTTTTATCTGTTTTTTTGCCATGATGTTTATATTGGTTTCGCATAAATGACAGCTCAAGTTTTAATCTTAAGCTACTCTAATAATTGGCCTTTTCTGCTTTAAGCGATTGTTGGATTTTCACCCTCAATAGCAGACGGTTTTTCAGCCTCAATAGTGGATGGCGCTTTGCGTTTTTTAGCTGGTCTGGCGGGTTTTGCTGGCGCGCTTTTAGTCTGTGCTGTGAATGATTTGAGCATGTTCTCCAGCTTGTCTGCTCGCTGACGTGCTTTGTCGGCCTTAAGTTGAGCTTTAATGATATCCTTCTCACCAGCCTGGACCTTTTTTAAGGCATTTTTGGCTGCCTTTTCTACCGATTTACGTTTTTCTTCTTCTGTAGTAACCAGGGCTTTTTTCTCCTTTGCCAGGGCGAGGGCTTCATTGGCACTGGTTTTACATTCTTCTGCATAAATTCTAGCTTCTTCTGCTGAATTTTTTGTTGTGACTGCTTTCACGGATAGCTTTTCAGCCATAGCGCTTTTTTTCTTCGACTCTTTTTCAGCCTTGGCCGCCAGCGCTAGCTTTTCATCCGCCAGGCGTTTCGCCTTTTTTGCTTCAGCCTTGCGCAAGGCCTTCTCTGCGTCAGCAATTCTTGCCGCTGATTTTTCTATCTGGCTTGCAGCCCTGGTTTTAACTTTACTCAAATCAGTAATCTTTGTTTTAGTCTGTTTTTTTACTTCTTTTCTGCGTTTATCCTGTTTGTTCGCCATGGTAACGTCCTCCATTACTCTGTTGTTGTTAAAAATGGGGTAGCTGACACCAAAACCTACCCCAGCTTGATTATAGTAAGGTTTTGGAAGCGATTAGGTCTTTTTTAAGATCTTTTGCAATTTTTTGATTTTCGCCTTTTGCTTACTTACTTTACCTATTCTGTTTTTAAGTTCCTTTTTCAGTGTTTTAACTTTGCTAGATTTTGACATTTTAATTTACCTCACCCTGGTTAAATGAGTGCACTATTGCACAGTATGTTGTGTTTCGCCTCCTGTTAATTTATCCTCAGCGAGCATTAAAGGATGCAATTAACACAAATTAATAAGCCGAATATTTCAGCTATTATTTATTCAAGTTGCTTCGTGATCTGCAATAAATTTTCGAATAAATTTACGGATCTCTCTCGCAGCACTGGTATCAAGTTCATCGCACAGCCCTACAAACTCATCGCGCTCTTTACCCTTAATACGAATAATAAGTTGACTATCCTTGTTATGTTTCTTTTTTTTGCTCGTCATACTTAGATCATTTCCTAAAAATAAGCAATATACAATGTATATACAAACAATATGCCTCATTTTGTGCTTTGTCAAGCCTGATAAAAGGACAATACTGTGGAAGTAGGAGAAGCCAGGGGGCAGAGTGCTTGAGAATGACTGCTATTTAAGTGGCGATGCTCAGAGTAAAATTGGCTAATAAATTTAGGGATATGATACTTAATTTGTTATGTGACCTGATACAACGATGGCGGGAATACGCAGCACGGTCTCTCACAACATCCTGTTTACCGCGACACTTGTTATTCCTTTAACATCGCCCTGCGTTGCCTACATGGACGTAGGTAAGGAGCGTGAGCAGGATGCGGAAGCTTTGCTCTACCACCTACGTCCATGTAGGCGCCCGTTGGGGCCATGGTCATATAAAGCTATGACCATGTTAAAAATTGTTCCGGATACATTTCGAACCGTTCTTGCGTGTGAATGCCCACAGGGATGTGGGTGAGTACGACGACAAGGACGTGGGAGGTAGAGTTGCGTCTGGAACAGCAACCGAGAGTAATGCACGACTAAAGGGATTTAGGAGGTAGAGCGAAACAGGAAGTCAGAGCCGAGGAGCAATTACCGAGATGACACGTGAATTTATAGTGCGGAGCACACGAATTATCTTTTGCGGGTTTTACTCCAGGCTTCCTGCCTTCCGCCCTTCGGGCCATGTAGCAACAAGGCATGCTACATGTTCAAATTTGTTCCAGACAAATTTGTCATCCCGCCGTGCCGCCAATAAAAAAGGCCACCTGAAATTCAGGTGACCTTTGTTATTGGTGGTGGCGTGGGACGCGGGTTTGGTTCCCTTGATAGCAACTGAATCAGTTCCTCAATAGCTGGGGTAAGCTAGCGAGGGTTTATGCTTACGCAGGAGCTTCGGAACCCTGTTTGTCAGAAGCTAGCAGAAACTCGGTTGATAATTGGTTGTCCTCTGGCGCTTCACCATTAAACGAAATCTTGTACCCCATCGACTTATAGCTTTTCTCTCGCTTATTGAACATTCGTTGCAACATGGGGAGAGAACAATCGACATAATCGTAGATAGTGACACGCTCTTTGCCATCCGACTCTCGGTGAATGCGCCCGGCATACTGAGCCAGTGAACCCTTCCATGCAATGGGCATGGCTAAGAACAGTGTGTCTAGTCTTGGCAGATCAAAACCTTCGCCTACATATTTGCCAGTGGCGACGACAACTTGCGCAGTAGGCAGTTGTTCCTCAACAGCCTTACGCTCAGACGCGCGCATTGCGCCTTTTAAAACGATTGAGTCGATTTCTCTTTCCTGCAGTATGGCATTTATCGTCTCGGCATGCTCTCTGCGTTCTGTTAACACTATGGGATGTTTTGATTGCTTAATGCAAGCGAGAACATCGTTGATGATTCGTTGCGTTCGTTCATCATTTTCCATGATCCATCGATAAGCGTCAGATATTTTCGGTCGCTCTTCTGAATGGATTAACTGCCTTGGAGGGTTGTCATAGAGTTGATGAACAACAACCTGCTGTTCAAATTTTTCTTCAGTGGTGCTTTTAACCTTATGACGAATAGGCCCTGCAGCCATAAAGATGATCTTCTGGTGGCCATCCTGTCGTTCTGGTGTTGCTGTCAGACCAAGTACATATTTGGCTCGAATTTCATTCAATACCATTTCAAAACGTGGTGCAGAAACGTGATGGCACTCATCAACGATGACGTGTCCATAATCTTGAACAAGTTCTGATACCGTGTTGTCCTTTTTGTTGATTAGGCTTTGATAAGTTGCGATGTCGATAATTCCATTTGGCTTTTTCTTGCCCCCGCCGACAATTCCGACATCGGTGTCAGGCAAAAACGACTGTAATCGTTCTCTCCATTGATCGAGCAGTTGCCTGCTATGAACCAAAATGAGCGTATTGGCTTTGCGCTTAGTAATCATGCCAATGGCGGTAACAGTTTTACCAAATGCTGTCGGAGCGTGAAGAATACCTGCATCGTGCTTGCTCATGGCTCGTACTGCTTCTTGTTGATTCTTTCTGAGTTTGACTAGCGACTTGGTGGTTTTAAGTTTAGTGCCACTTTCACGTTGATCGTCTATTTGGGCTTCAATCTGATTCTCACTTAATAACTCTAGCGCTTCGTCTAAGCACCCGCGAGGTATTGCCAGGTAACCTTGCTCTATTCGAGCGCAGGAAATGAACCGTGGGATACCATGGGTTGAAAACCGTAATGCCTGTGTTTTAAAGAACACAGGGTTGGAGAAGCTCGCGAGTCGCCTCAGTCTGGCTGCCAACGTGCTAGGTATTTCGTTTAAATCAAAATAAACATGATTTGCGAGCGTGACTGATACCTTTTTTGGTGGATTCTCCAATATGAGCGGTTTTGCCTTGGCAGTCATTTCCCAAGGTGGGCGGCTCTCAATAACTTCTTGTTCTTTAAACAGTGCTGAATTAGGTGAGATCTGTGTGAGTAGTTTTGTCAGTGTGTTTCGCGAAATTGACTCCATTTGAGCTAGGTGCTGCCATTGATCTTGGATGACATTAAGATCGTTATCAACAAAGGCGCTATTGCCAGACATGCGTGCTTCTTTTTGAAGCGGTAGGGCGATTAAATTACCAAATCCGCCCTCTGGTAAAATATCCTGATTGGGGAAAAGGCGATCATAGGAGTCGAACGATAAGTTCGGATAAAATTCCATCGCTTTGTCGAGTAGTTCGAAACCTAAAAGTCTGGCTTCTTTGGCTGGGACTTTCTCGTTGAAGAAAATCCAAAGGTGCGCACCGTCGCCTGAACGTGAAATCTCAATGGCATGGTGTATTTCAAAACTATGGCAAGCCTTCGACATTGCTTTCACTTCTTCTTGCCATTGGCCTTTATCAAAATCGGCGGCAAGAAAGTAGCATGTGTTGTCGTGCATCAAAGGATAGAGACCTACCACTTGTTGCCCAGCTAAATGGCGATAAATGATCTGATCGTTTAACTCTGTGGATTGTCGATGATTGCAGTCCTGGCATTTGACGCGTGGCTTGTGACAGATGCCTTGTACCCATTCATTATTGCAGGCGACAGAGTAACCACTGCGACCTTGTTTATTTTGCCAGCGATTAGCAAAAATATCGGTTCTGCCTCGAAACAAGCCCCTAAAGATCGCAATCTTTTGTTCTGGTGAATATGAGCTCGAGTCCGTTGAATCAGGTGAGGGTTGTTGAAGTTGCTCTCTGAGAGCAAGAAGTCGCTTTTTCTCCTGTTCAAGCTCAGCGAGCCGAGCGTCAATCTCGGCAATGCTCTGGAAACCATCACGTTTAAGCATGTGTTTGCGGTGGCTTGATCAGGGATTCTGCTGGAATACCCAAGCCCTCATGCAGATTCCAGATCATTTTTAGGGTGAGAGATCGCTTGTGATTGAGAATTTCATAGACTCGATTGCTCTTACCTATCATGGGCTCGAGATCTTTAACGGTTAATCCTTTGCGATCCATCTCGAACTTGATGGCTTCAACTGGGTCAGGCAAATCCATAGGGAAATGCTTGGCTTCATAAGCCTCGATAAGCGTGACCATTACATCCAACTTTTCACCCTCGGGTGTGTCAGGGTCAGCCATCATCAAGCTTTCAATTTCTTTTAATGCCGCTCGGTAGTCGGCATCAGTTTTAATAGGTTTGATGTCCATAATTTTTCCTCCGGCAATTAAATAGTTTGTACATCAATCTTGTCGTATTGCGCATGGGTGCCGATAAATCGGATGTAGAGCACGCGATAGGCGTAGTTGATCCACACGACCAGTCGGTACTTGTTGCCTGCAATATTGAAAACCGCACGCCCATCTTTGAGAATGCTGGCATTTCTGAAGTCCTGTTTTACATCGGCAGGTGCGTTCCAATCGGCCGCTAGGGCATGACGATACCAGGCGAGCGTTGGCTCTTTAGCATCCATGTATTCAGGGTGCTCTTCCCAGAAAGCTTTCAGTGTCGATAAGGCAATGATTTTCATAAAGTCAATAATAGTCCCAAAATGGGACTTGTTCAACTAAAATTATATCCAAGGATGGATGGTATGCCGCGGGCGCATGGATGCGCTGGAGCGGCGGGAGAATCAATATGAATGAATATCAAGCACTTATGACACAAAGAGAGCTATGTAATCGTTAGCAGGTAAGCGAGGCGACACTAGAACGATGGCGGTCCGAGGGTATAGGTCCGATTTATATAAAACTGGGCGGCCAAGTCAGGTACAGGCAGGAAGACGTGCTGGAATATGAGACCAGTTGCTTGAGAAAGAGTACATTTGAAGCCGTTTGAGGGGCAGTAAGTAGGTAATAAGCCACATTTGCCCTCATATCCTGATAGTAAAATTGCGGGTTAATAAAAAGCCCTAATGGCTGGTGAAGGCTCATTAGGGCTATTTACAAGATGGTGGAGACGGCGGGAAT
>JBLYYN010000200.1:0-16485 GCA_048550535.1 Gammaproteobacteria bacterium | reverse complement strand
TGATTTCACAGGCCCATGTAGATTCTCCGTTTCATTTTAAATTTTTCAAGCCCAGCAAGTTACCGCACCCCTTGTTACGACTGGATGAAGTGTCCATCGGTTATGGCGATAAAATCATTTTGAATAAAGTGAAACTAAGCCTGATGCCCGGTGAACGTATCGCGTTGCTTGGGCATAACGGAGCTGGAAAATCCACCCTGATTAAATTGCTGGCAGGTGAGCTAAGTCCTCATTGCGGTGAGTGCGTATCATCATCAGAACTGAAAATAGGTTACTTTGCCCAGCATCAGATGGAGTTACTGGATATGCAGGCCAGTGCTCTATTGCATATGCAGCGGCTGGATCCGAAGCTCACGGAACAGCAAATTCGTACCTATCTTGGGGGCTATAATTTTCATGGCGATCAGGTGTTGCAAGCAGTGCAACCCTTTTCCGGGGGTGAAAAAGCGCGTCTGGTACTGGCGCTGCTGATATATCAGAAACCTAATTTATTATTACTGGATGAGCCCACCAACCATCTGGATCTGGAAATGCGCCATGCACTGAGTCTGGCTCTGCAGGATTTTGAGGGGGCTATGTTGCTGGTGTCTCATGATCGACATCTGTTACGAGTGGTCACCGATCAATTTCTGCTGGTGGATCAGGGCAAAGTTATCGAGTTTGATGGCGATCTGGATCAGTATCGACAATGGTTGATGCAGCCGAAACAGGAGTTCGACCAGGTAGCTGTGCTTGATAGGCCCGTAGCATCCAGAAAGGAGCAGCGACAGCAGCAGGCGGAGCTACGTCAGCAGTTGCAGCCAGTCAAAAGTCAGCTGAAAACACTGGAGCAGTCGATTGAGTCGATGAATCTGCGTAAACAACAGATCGAGGAAGAACTGGCGCAGCCGAAAATATATGAGGCTGAAAATCGCCAGCGTTTGCAGGCGCTGGGCCAGGAACAGGGCAGTTTACTCAAACAGCTGGCAGATACTGAAGAGCAATGGTTGGAGCTCAGTATGGAGCTGGAGATACTGGAGTCAAACTTAGCCGGCTAGTGGTAACGGGGTTATGGCATAGTACGGACGCTTGCCTATACTTGGACTGTGTGCATGTGGATGCAGGCCGCAGGAAATGAAAATGACGAAGCCAACCAGCAGCTATGAGGTGGATACTCTTGATGCATCGGCGTTAATGGGATTTTTTCAGCATTTTTCCCACGCCTATGAACAAATTGAACAGTCATTACTGATGCTGGAAGTAGACCCTGCAGATTCGCAGGAAATTCATGCATTAATGAGTTCACTGGATGAAATCAGTGATTCATTACAGGACATCGATTTCAATGAGTTGGCCAAACTGACCCAGAGTCTTCATCAATTACTGCAATTGATTGGTCAGGGTAATATCAAATTTGAAACCGTTATCAGCGATATTATATTACTGGCGCTGAATGACGTGAAAGCAGTGCTGGAAAAAATTATTGATGGCACAGGTCACTATGGTTTGCTCGATCGCCTGCCCAAGGTTTGTGAAGCACTGGCACTCATTGGGAAAACCGATTTTTCACATCGCCAGCAGGTCATTAAGGATACCTTGTTACTGCTGGATCCCAGTACTGAAATCCTGATTCAGGATGACAGTGAAACCAACTATCTGGCGAACCTGTTTAATAATACTGCACCAGATTCTATAGAGCTGGCTTTTTATGGTGTGGAAACAGACGATGATTTTGCTTTTTTCCGGGGATTGTCAGAGCCGTTAGAAACGAGAGCTCAATACTGGCAGGGACGCAGTGAAAGAATGTTGCGGCTGGCATTGAAAATGAATGATCTGGCGGATCGCACGGTCGATCCCAATCAGCTGGCGGCAGCCGTATCTATGCATGATGCCGGTTTGGCCCTGTTACCCCTGGATGTAATCAATGCCTCTGGCCAGCTGACGCCTGATCAGCAGCTCCAGGTCGAACAGCATCCGCAAGTGGCTTATGAATTACTGCGTTATATGAAAGACTGGACAGAGGCGGCTCAAATAGTACTGCAGCATCATGAACGAATGGAGGGTAGTGGCTACCCGAATAAATTAAAGGAAAATGAGATTTGTGATGGTGCTAAAATTCTGGCTATTGCGGATGCCATAGATGCACGTACCCATGAGCGTGTACATGCCACGCTCATGAAACGCCCTTTGTTACGAGCGGCTATGGAAATCAGCAAACAGGCGGATAGCCAGTTCAGTGCTTACTGGGTGGATATATTCCGTCAGCTTTTTCACTAGTTCAGACAACAGGACAGGAATAAAATCGATGATAAAGCAAGTTGACAGTTTGAATGAAATCACCCCCCAGCAAGCCATGGATATGTTAAATAAGGATTCACGGGCATTGCTGGTTGATATACGCTCCAGTATGGAATATCTGTTTGTTGGTCATCCCTGTGGTGCGGTTCATGTGCCCTGGATCGATGAGCCTGACTGGTTGGTTAATCCAGATTTTGTAAAGGAAATTCGTCAGTTACTGTTGGGAGGTGTTTGTGAGCAGTCCGAAGGAGGACCGCCGGTGATACTGATCTGCCGCAGTGGTAAGCGTTCGAAAGAAGCAGGATTGGCTTTACTTGATGCAGGTATCCAGAATGTATTTCACATCGACGAGGGTTTTGAGGGCGAATTGAATGAACAGCATCAGCGAAGTAGACTGGGAGGCTGGCGTTTTCGGGGCTTACCCTGGGAGCAATGTTGAGTAGTATTGTATATAATAAATAAATGGTATTACGCTATAGCTCTGTTAGCGATTATTAAATAGTGTTAGTTTCCAGTGTGAATGTTTTTTTATCTTAGGCAATTTGTGCGTTAGATTGGCTTCAAGCCAAGTTGTATTTCGGGCTGTTTGGTGGTGAGCTGTAAATAAAAAGGCGGCACAAATATAAATGATATCATTGTAGCCGCCCACAAAATTTAAAGTTTCATAAAACAATTAAGCTAAAGTATTCAAAAACCTTATTAAATAAGCAGCGAACTTTAGCATGGCCTGTCATATCAATTATTCTTGGCGCCCTGATCAATCCAGGTGTTAATTAGTCCGATTTGTTTGGCAGGAATTTTTTGTTTGTCATGTGGCATGTTTATCGCCTTATCTGCCTTATGGTCAATTAAACGTGACAGGGTGCTGGATAGACTGTCGCCTTTTACTATAACAGGGCCAAAGTTTGTACCCTTCATTAAATCGGCATATGTTTCCATGCTGAGCCCGCTTTCCTGGTGACCTTTTTTGCCCTTGACATGACATTCCATGCAATGTGTGTCTAGAATTGGATGAACATCTTTGGCAAAACTGACCTCTTTGCTACAGCTAGAGGCTAATACCATTATAAATGGTACTAAAGTCAAAGTTGTTATATGGCGAAACATATCAACCACCTCGTATATATTTGAATTGTAACAATTATTATAACAAGCTATCTGGAATGCGTATGAATAGATAGGCGTCGTATTGACGTATATCAAAAATCCAGAATCCATGGCAACCTGCCACAATATTCATTTGCCTGTGTGTATTATTACCCGTATTGACTAAAGTTAAGCTAGCCAAATTACTGTTATACACCTCGCTGTTGAATAAATCACCATAAAAATGATTTGGGCCCAAATGCTCAGGTGAAAATTTTTAGTTGTTACTAGTTCCGTGAAAAAACCGGAATTTATATTATGGGCATAAAAGTGTTTTCTGTATACTCTGAAACAGGTCTGGAAAAGCGGTGCTGATTTCGACAAAAGCTATTATATAGAGATTAATATATCGAGTGATAGGCAAGGGCGTTCCATCATGATAAGCTTTTTTTTGTGGCTGGTCATATGGTTAACGGTGATATACAGCTGGCCATAGATGTTATTAATTTATTTGAGCTTATCGTTATAAGTAACCATGTGAATGAAGTGGTCAGGAAACTATTATGGCAGCTATTCTTGTTCTGTATTCCACGACTGACGGTCATACTAAAAAAATATGCCAATGTTTACAGTTGGAAATAGAAAAAAATGGTCATGAGGTAAAGCTTGTTTCTATTGATGATGTCTCGCATTTAAATCTCCAGCTGTTTGATAAAATTGTAGTCGGAGCAAGTATACGTTATGGCAAGCACAATAAAAAAGTTTATGATTTTGTTGCGCAGTATGAAGATGTTTTAAAGGCTAAAGCAAGTGCGTTTTTTTCGGTTAATGTTGTTGCTCGAAAGCCTGATAAGAATCAGCCGGATAATAATCCATATATGCGGAAGTTTTTGGGACAAATATCCTGGTCGCCAGATGAGTTGGCTGTGTTTGCGGGAAAAATAGATTATCAGAAATACGGCTTTTTAGATCGCTTTATGATACGACTTATAATGTACCTTACCAATGGTCCAACTGATCTCAAAACAGTTGCGGATTTTACTGACTGGAATCAGGTGAAAGAGTTTGGCAGGATTATTAGTGAGCTATAACAGAATTTGTTGAGAGTTTTATCTGCTGGTCTTGCAGTGCACCAGCGTGTTTCTGCAGACGTATTTATATATCAAAGTATTATTATAGCTAAATCATTTTTAGAAAAATTTGAATTCATTTACGATGCGCCTGTGAGAAGTGCAGGGTAAAGACTGTTAGTGTAATTCCTGTTGGTTTTATAAAATGATAATTTTTATTAAAGATAGAATAGATTTGCAAGAGCCTGAATGTGAAATTAAAACCTGCCCTCACTGTTTACAGGTATTTAAGTGTGGATGGCATGACGTCACATCCTGCCAGTGTGGCTGTGTAAATCTTGATCAGTGTTATCGTGACTATATATCTAATAAATATGATGATTGTCTGTGTGTCAAATGCCTGGAGCAATTATGTCGAGAATATGATGCTAATATGCTAAGTCAGAAAACAAAGTAGTCGTTTTCATATGAATAGTTTTACATCATTCTGCGCTCGTTGTCTTCTGCTGTGATGCCTGATTTGTGTAGCAGTTCTTTAACGTGGCGTGTCGTGAGTAGTGGTAAAAAGTTACTGAATTTCGCAGACATCTGAAGTTTATTTAACTCATCCTCATAGATTTCTCGAATAAGTTTTTCATTAAGATGGTACTGGTCAGCAATAGAAGTTATTGCTTTAGAATGTTTCTGGTGCTCTTTATCTGAGTGATGAGTTAGATGCATGTTCGCTACTCCCAGTCTTCTACATAGTCATATAGTTTGCTGATATATATATGGCCAGGTACAGTGTTAAATAATACTAATGTCCACAGGGAGAGTGCAAATAAATTATACTAATTATGTATGACACTAATATTAAGTTTTTGTTACGCTAGGGGTTCGTGTTTGAGGTAAATACTGGATGATGACTGCTAAAGCGATAGGAGAAAATCCCAGTTCTGGTAGGTAGAAATAACCAATGGAATATACAGGCGGCCAGATACTGATTATTTTCAATCAGTTAGTTCGCATTAAAATAACACTATATGCTTTTATTTCAGTTATTCTGAAGTAAATAGGATGATTCGAATATTAGAAACAATTGCAGCCAGTGCCTTTTAATATTTTCCGTTCATATATTTCTTGAATAAATGATATAAATAATCAAAATTAGCAGGGTGTCCAAATAAACCTCGAGGTGACCATGGCAAAATTCAATAAATCAGATGATGAGTGGAAACAGCAGCTAAGCGCTGACCAGTACCGGGTTACTCGTGAGGGTGGCACTGAAGCTGCATTTAGCGGTGCCCTGTATAACAACAGGGAAACGGGGGTTTATCATTGTATCTGTTGTGGTGAGCCACTTTTTCGGTCAGCAGAAAAATTTGATTCCGGCAGCGGCTGGCCCAGCTACTGGCAACCGATAAATGAACATTGTATCACCGAGCTGGTAGATTCCAGTCATGGGATGCGCCGTGTAGAAGTGCGCTGTGCCGCCTGTGATGCTCATCTGGGGCACGTTTTTGAAGATGGGCCAGCGCCCACCGGGCTGCGTTACTGTATTAATTCAGCGTCGCTGAATTTTGAAAAGCAGGGTGAAGATAGTTAAAAATTATAAGTCGTAAGTTTTAAGTCTTAAGTCGTAAGTGATTCGTGGTATTAATTTGGAATTATGTATGAATGTGTGACGGCGGAATTTTGTCTGGTTTAATATTCACCGCTTATAAGTCATTGTAAGTTATCAGTTGCGATGTGGTTCATGATGTTCTGAAGCTTATGCAGTAATTGTTCGCTTAATTGTTGGATTGTATGATTGTCTATGGGCGCCTGTGAGTCAGCAGGAATCCCTAATATCCATAAGGTCTCAGGTAGCAGATTTAATTGCTGGCTCAATTGTAGTGCTTCGGCTACACCAAAGCCGTGGCTGGAGAAACTGCTTGTTTGTAGTTGAAGTTCTTCAGCCTGTAGCAATTGTATATCACCAGATTTTTCTGATAACAGGGTATCGACCAATAACACCCTGTTTTTGTCTGATAGTTCATTGACCAGCTGCATGCCTGGTCGGTCGAAATACTCTATATATAATTCCGGGAATTGGGCTGTTAATTGAGGCTGAAGCTTTTCAACCAGCAGCCAGGCCAAATTATCCTGTTCTATGGGCGAGCCTATGGCGTAGAGATGTATCATCGGTCAAGTTTTAAGGTCAGGAAATGGGTGGCGCAGGAAATGCAGGGGTCGTAGTTACGGATCAGGGTTTCACTGTATTTTCGCAGCTCATCTTCGTCTCGGTCCAGGCCATGCTGATCGAGTGAAAAGCGCAGGTCTTGTTCGATGCGGGCCTGGTTTTGACTGGTAGGCGGGACTATCACCGCCTGTTTAATCAAGCCGTTACTGTCGGTTGTGTACTTATGCCAGAGTATGCCCCTGGGTGCTTCGGTACACCCATAACCCGTCCCTGCTTTAGGAATTAAGGGTTCTGGTTTCTTACTGGGCTGGCTATAATCTTCGAGAATATGGATGGCATCATTAAGTGCTATGTAAATTTCTACCGCTCGTGCCAGCATCGAGTGGAACATGTTAAAGCTGGGTAAGCTGATTCCAGTGTTGAGTAACAGTTGTGTTATGTGGTCTGGGATCCGCTGCATGTTCAGATTTAAGCGGGCCAGGGGGCCTACCAGATAAGGTTTGCCATTAAACAGCGCATGTAAGGCCGTTGAATGGGCGACCTGATGTTCCTTGAAATGCAGTTCAAATTCATCAGCAGATATATCCAGGCCGGATGAGCTTTGAATGCGTCCTGAGTACATGGGGTACTCATCGGTGTTGACCAGGGCAACACAGTCCACTGGATGGCTATTATCCGGCAAGCTGAGTGCGGCACACCATTCGATTAAATGATAGCTATTATCGAGTTGCTGTTTTAATAACAGGAGCAGATTTTTGGTTTTCTGGTTACTGGGTGTAGTGTGGAAGCTACCTACCGAAACGCCCACCGGATGTACCGAACGTGCACCCAGTAGACGAATAATTTCATTACCGGCGTTCTGCAGGGCCAGTCCTCTGTGTACCAGTTCAGGATGCTGTTGCGACATGGACATAGCGCTGTCGTAACCCAGGAAATCCGGTGCCGCCAGTAGATGTATGTGAAGGCTGTGGCTTTGTATCCATTCACCGCAATACAGCAATCGACGTAATTGGGTCGTGACCGGGTCTGCTGTGAATGAAAAAGCCTGTTCCAGTGCCTGCACCGCACTCATCTGATAGGCCACAGGACATATACCACAGATGCGGGCGACCATATCCGGCACATCCTGATAACTACGTTGTTGCAGGAGTTTTTCAAAATAACGGGGCGGTTCGTAGATTTTAAGATGCAGCTGTTCGATACGGTTGTTACTAATCTTAAGCTCAAGCGCACCTTCTCCCTCAACTCGGGTGAGTACCGGAACATTGATGCTGATCTGGCGTTTATCACTCATCGGATTTAAGCGCTAGCGCGGTGGATAAAAAGGCATTGCTCTGGCTATTAATGCCGAGAAAACGTTGTGCTATTTGTTCCCTGGAAAACCCCATTTTCATAAACTGATCCGCCAGTGAACGGCCATTGCTATAACTGGCGGGTCCAAAACAGGCATAACAGGCACGATTCATTGATGGGCACAGGGCACCACAGCCACTGAGTGTTACCGGACCCAGGCAGTCCTGGTTCTGGCTTAGCATGACGCAGGTATTGCCCTGTGCTTTACATTGAGTGCAGACACTGTCGTATATGGGTTCAGGTTCGCTGCTCATTAACCATGCATTAAGGGCATGGAACAGTTGTTCATAATTTATCGGGCAACCCCAGATTTCATGATCGACCGACACGTGATCGCTGATCGGTGTCGATTGAGCCAGGGAATTGATATATTCAGGTTTAGCATAAACAGCTTTCGTCCACTCGCCGTGGTCCGCCATATTACGTAGGGCCTGAATGCCGCCACTGGTGGCGCAGGCGCCGATGGTCACCAGCTTCTGGCTCTGCTGGCGTATCTGCTGTAAGCGATAAAAATCTTCTGTGCTGGATATACTGCCCTCTATGAAGGCAATATCGACCAGGGCATCCGGCTTACAGGGGCCGGCTTCTGCAAAATGGATGATGTCGATCCAGTCATTTAATTTTAGTAGCTCTGAGATGTGATTAATAAAGGCCAGCTGGCAGCCATCGCAGGAACTGAATTTATGTACGGCTATACGAATTTTCTGCTCTGGTTTAGTCATATCAGTATCCTGGTATCGACATGCTGTCACGGATTTCTCGATAGGGAAATACCGGGCCCTGTTTGCAGATGAAGTGAGCGCCGTGCTGGCAATGGCCGCACTGACCGATGGCGCATTGCATGTTTCTTTCCATGGACAAATAAATATGCTCATCGGGAAAACCACGACTGGCCAGCTCATCGGCCGATACCTGCATCATTTTTTCCGGACCACACATCATGGCCACAGTATTACGGGCAGAGACATGAGCTTTTTCAAACAGGCGAGTCACCGGTCCCTGATCCCAGGGCCAGTATTCGTTAACTATGTCTGCGGCCAGCAGTACCTGGGTGTCGGGCAGTTCGGCCCATTGCTGGTATTGTGCGCGCCAGATAAGGTCGTTACTTTTTTTTACCCCCTGCAGGATGGTGAGGTCGCGATAGAGCTGGCGACGATTGAGCACGTAATGGACAATGGACACGACTGGCGCACAACCCAGGCCGCCCGTGACCAGGAGTACATTATGGTCTGTATAATCGGCGATAGGCCAGCCTCGTCCATAGGGGCCGCGTACACCAATTTTGTCACCGCTTGTAAGTTTTGACATGGCATTGCTGACACGGCCGACGGCCCGAATGGTGTGATCAAACAAATCGTGATCAGGGTCAGAAACGATTGAAATGGGGATCTCACCCACACCAAACAGATATAGCATATTGAACTGTCCAGGCTGAAAGCTGAATTGCTGATGGATGTTCTTATTACTAAAGGCCATGCGCAGAGTGAATATATCCGGCGACTCCTGAATTCGTTCGATAATTTCAGCCTGGTGATAATCATAGGGCTGTGTCATGGCTGGGTCTCACAAAAGTAATTCAGTTCTTCTACCACATCAATGCCTACCGGGCACCAGCTGATACAGCGGCCGCAACCGGTGCAGCCAATGCGGCCATACTGCTCCTGCCAGTTAGCAAATTTGTGAGTGAGCCACTGACGGTAGCGTTGCCAGCTGTCTGGACGTAACGGGTGGCCGGCGAGATAACCGTGGTTATGGCTAAAACATGAGCTCCAGTCACGGTAATGGCTGGCGGTTTCTGTTGTAAGGTCAACCTCATCATGTTGTTGATGGCAGAAACAACTGGGACAAACCGCAGTGCAATTAGCGCAGGACAAACAGCGTTCACCGATGGCTTTCCAGTGTGGGTGATCCAGTTGCTGTAACAGCGCTGTTTTTAATTCTTGTACCGGTATGTGACGGGTCTGCTGATGAGTGGCATGCTGGATTTGCTTGTTACATTGCTTAAGTTGCAGTGTACTGGCCCGATCCAGTTGTAAATGTTGAACGGTATCCTCGCCGGCTTCCGATCCGACTGCTATGACATAGCCATCATCCAGTTCGTGCATGGCCAGGTCATAACCTCTAGTGGCTTCAGGGCCGTCACCGGTCGAGGCGCAGAAACAGTTGGCCGAAGGGTGGCTGCAGTGAACGGCGATGATGAATAGCGCTTCGCTGCGTGACTTGAACCAGGGGTCGGCTAGCTCCTGATTTAAAAAATGTTCTTTTTGTAATTGATAGGCGGCGAGGTCGCAGGCGCGTACTGCAAACAAGGCAATTTTTTCAGACCTGGTGGGGCTTGTGCAAAACTCCAGCTCAGCAGTATCACTTCGTTTGCATTCCCACAGAGTTTCATGGGGGGCAAAGGTTAAGGGCTTAATAGCCTGTGGTCCATTGGCCCAGGCGAAATGTCTGGAATGGGTATGTTGCTGCAGGCGATACTGCCCTGGCCCCTGCTGGTCCTGAATACCAAGAGGCAGATCCTGCTGGTGACTAATATCGTCATAAACAATACAATCATGGTCTATTTTGGGCCCAACGCAACGGTAGCCCGAGGATTGCATATGCTCAATCAGATGTTGCAGTTGTGCTCTAGGTAGAAAAACCTGATCAGCCATAGTTGTTCCATTTTTAGCCCGGCTTTTAGTATAGAGCGAAACACTGGCCTTGAGTTCAAGCCGCTTGTTCAATGTCAAAAGAGCTAAAAATTTATATTAAACTTTATTGGATCGAGGGATATAAGTAAGTAGTTATTTATCGGCGTTTTATGGTAATGTCGTTCGATGGTCATGTTTTCCATGCTGTTTCGTCGGAGTCTGAGGATGAGTAATGTCTAATATTGAGCTTGAAGGCTTGCAGCATAAACTCGAGGAATTAAAGCTCGAGCACCGCGATCTTGATGACGTCATTCACCGGCTGCAAATGACCGGGGGCATTGAGCAGTTACAGCTGCAACGCCTGAAAAAGCGCAAGCTTAAAATAAAAGAGCAGATCATCAAGATCGAGGACGAGCTCATCCCAGATATTTTGGCCTGAGAGTCGATTCAAGACCACTCAGCTATTCCCTTCCCCTTCACTTTTTTCACTGTTGTAGTGTTCCAGCTTATAGTGCCCAGATGCCACCAGTACCGGTGCCAGCATGATCAATAAGATAATCACAATATTCGCCAGTATTGAGTTTATGGAAGCCAGTAGAGTGATAAGACCGATATTGGCTAGTAGCGTGTAACTGAACATGATTAGCAATGCGGATAGAGCGATACTGCCAATAGTGAAAATAAGCTTTTCTACTATAGAGGTTTTTTTCTTTTTTGCTAATAGGTAAGTAATCGGGATAAGTATAAGCCAGAGTATGGCATAGATTAAAAACTGGTTGACGAGTTCTGCAGCTTGCATTCGGTTTTGATTCTTAATTGTGGTTGGCTGATTATAGCGGTTGGGCTGGCAATTGGACAGCTTTGGTCAATAAACTGCGCTATATAAAAATCACTCAGCATCACTTAGAAGTTATTTGTCGTGTAAAAAAACATTCAGTGACACGGTTTTATAGCGGGCTCTGCTTCTTATGTTATAGGCTGGCAAATAACGGCATGTGTTTTTTTGTCTCAGTAACAATTCTGCAGATTTAAGTTTTCAGCGAATCAAATCAAAAACCAGATTTTAAGAAAATGTAATAGCTGTTTATCTGAATTAACAGAAAAGGTAACAGATGAATATATGTGCTCTGCTTATAGAGTAATGTTTTCGAATATAAGAAAATTCTGCTATTTAATTCCCGTTGTTTAATTAAAAATTATTACATTCATCTGTTTTAGTAACTTAAATATAATAAGAGCAATCAGGCATGAAAGCTTGGCGTTTTTTTGACTTAAAAAAGCGCTCAAGGGATTATTTTTGTTGGTTTGTGAAAAATCCCTATTGATAAATGTTGACATGCCTTTTAAGTTCTAGTTTCAAAAAATCATAGTTTAAAGATGGTGTGAGCCAGGCATGTTGTTAGTCAGCCAGGAACGCACATAACCTTTGTATCTTTGCCTGCTGGTGTAGCAATCTATATACGTCCGTCACTATTTAATTAATGCTTTAGAAACAACATAAAAAATTGTAGAAAGTGAGCTAGATGGTGATGGTTTCTAATATTATTAAATGCTGTTCTGATCTATTTTCAGTTGCTGTATGGAATGCATAGCTGCATTCTTTATCCGCTGTTGTTGTCGTGGTGCTGGATGTTTCGGCGATACACGGACTACAGATTTATGATTTCACTAACTCAGGCTTGATGCTGCATATGGAAATGCTGGCAAGTGATGGAGAGATTGATGTAAATGGAAAATAAGCCTTAATTGGGCAAGGTCAGGAGTCGTAGAGGAGCTTACGGATCCTGAGTTACTCACTGTGTACTGTCATGAGGGGGGTAGTTATGTTCATTAATT
Organism: Gammaproteobacteria bacterium; assembly: GCA_048550535.1. Lineage (GTDB taxonomy): Bacteria > Pseudomonadota > Gammaproteobacteria > SZUA-229 > SZUA-229 > CBDULX01. The sequence continues at coordinate 4,069 of JBLYYN010000200.1, read as the reverse complement.
TGTTGAAATTGGGACTGCGTAAAACTAGGGTCTTGAAATTTTTCATAAATACAGTGGAGTTATTATAATGAATAAGACAGCTGGAAAATATACAAACATAAGCATGGCGCTGGCAACCAGTGTTGCTTTGACAGCAATAATACCCTGCGCCTCGCAAGCCGCCGATATCACTAACTGGAATCAAGATAATGTTTCGATAGAAGCGCCACCATATGTGCCTGAGGAGACATATACCAGTACCGTTTTCACCGATCCCAGTTTTAGTACGACTAATGGTGCGGTTGTCTGGGTGGAGAGTGATGTTCAGAGACCCGGTATGAAAGTGGTCAACGATGATGATGAAGATAATAGCAATTGCATCATGACCGCAGGTTACAATCCCACGGATGGTACAACCAAGCAATGCAGTGATCCTTTTCAAACCAGCAAGCGATTTAAAGAAACGGCTACGGTAGGGGATTCTTCTGTTGATCTGGTATTTGACGTCAGCACTTCTCTGGATACCAATACCTACCGCGTACTGCAAAAGTATATCAATGCGATAGCGGGAACACGGATTGGCAGTTTCACGATTCAGCTTGGCTTTAATACGGGCGATAATTTTGTGGCATCATCGGCGGCTGATGGTTTGGGTTTTGCTGACCGAGACGGAGTCGTTTATGACCCCATCGTAGCCACTGCCAGTGATCCTGCCAGTGATATCGACCTGGCAGCGGTATTTCCCTTTGGCCTGTTCGGGGATGCGGATACCAATCCGAACCACGATACTGACGGCTACTTTGACCCTGATAACCGGGCCCGGTTTAAGTTGTCGGCAGTTGAAGACAGCATCATCAGTGTTGGAACCCCTAGTGCCAACTATTTTGACCTGTTTAACAACTGGTTGGCCAAAGACCAGGTGCCCTATGGTTATTTCTTTGACGATGATGGTGACCCACTGACCGATGCAACGCTCATCGCCAACTGGAACGGCACCCTGTGGGAAACCTATACCTCTGCCTCCCCTCAGTTACCGAATACTGCTGATGCTGCTGCGGGTACCCCGGTACCTGTGAGTCTGGCGGATTTGGCTATATTTGTGGCAAATCCAGATACCGGCGATGGTGTTACACCATTTTATTTCGTCGATTTTATCGATGACCTGTCAAATGTGAACCTTAACTACCATATCACCGTGGCTAGTGATATCAGCAGCTGGCCAACCTATGTGGCAAGCACAGGAGTCGCACACTTTACTCTGCGCCTCACCAACACTGCGGCTCCGGAGGCCCCCTTGCCCTGGTTTGATAATTTGCCATCGGAACTGGCGGATGTCGACATGGCGTTTAGCAGACTAAATGCACCGCGGAAGGTAAGAGCAGGAACTGAAGCGAATCTCTATGCCAAGGTCACCAACGTTGGAACGGATCCCGCATCAGGCGTGGTGACTATAGAGGGTGTTGATAGCGCCGGTAATATCGTCGGTCAGTTCTCACAGAGCTTTTATGAGCTGGCTGCCGGCCAACGGTTAAGAATCATCTATACATGGACCGCGCCCGCTGCGCGGACTAGTGTTACCTGGACAGGTACGGTGTCGGCCGTTAATGATGATAATTTTGATAACGATGTACAAACAGATGTAACAATCGTCAAGTAGGAGAAAATTACAACACAGGTGCCAGGTCGCAGCTCATATCGTTTCAGCTGAGGCCTGGTGCCCCTGTTATTTACCTGATGTCTCATCATTTCCATAGCCTCTAATCCTGTTCAGGCCTTGCTATCGCCGTGTCACTCATACTGACTCGTTGAGAGATAAACAGGTTTGCATGCGTGCAATCCATATGACTTGATTAAAACATATAAAATACAGGGTTGAATTCAGAGGCCGTTTACTTTAAATTGCGCGGCTGTTTTTTCTGAAATACATATGAGAGTTAGATTATGGATGCGACTGCAATTTTCGCCATTCTTGGGGTGATTGGCTCAGTGATGGTCTTCACTTTTCTGGGCGTTAGAATTAACCACCTGATGAACAACACAAATTCTGAAGACTGATATAGTTGAATGGGCCGGTGAAGTTTGTTTCGAATTAATCAATCTTCACCGAGCCTGTTTTCTATGCGATTAAAACATCGCATAATGATCATAGATAATAGTTGCTAAGCAAAAATCTGGCCTGCAGTCGTGGGTCAAATCTTTTTAACAAATACGCGGCAAAGGATCATCTTCCAGTTCATCCAGAACCCGCTGCCCACCTAATTCGGTTTCCAGTATCACCCTCGGTTGTTGGGTGATTTCACCAATAATTGCGGCATCCTCACCACCGGGTAGTTGTTGCCAGAGGGCCAGGGCCTGTTGTGCCTGTTGCTCGTCGACGATGGCGATCACTCGGCCTTCACAGGCCAGGTAATAGGGATCGTAACCGAGTATTTCACACACCGCTGCAACCTGGGGTTTGATCGGAATTTGTGTGCTGTGCAGATAACAGCCCAGTTTCGCCTGTCGGGTAATCTCTACGCTGACGGTGGCTAGCCCGCCACGGGTCGGGTCACGCATAAATCTCACGCCTTCCAGTTGCGACAGGGCATAGGTGAAGGGATATACACTGGCGGAATCGGATTCAAGCCGGCCACTGAGTCCATATTGCTCCCTTGCCAGCATGACCGCTGTGCCATGATCTCCGATACTGCCATTCACCAGGATTTTATCTCCGGGTTGGATTTTATCCATGCCAAGATTGAAGTTCGGGTTATATAAGCCTATACCGGTCGTGGCAAAATAAACGCCACTGGCTTCGTGCAGGGGGAGTACCTTGGTGTCACCGGCGACAATCTGCACATTACAGACCTGTGCCGCCTGAGCCATATCATCCAGTATTCTTTCCAGCTGTTCAAATGGCATGCCTTCCTCAATGAAGGCATTCAGGCTGAGGTATTTGGGTGTAGAACCGGATACCGCAAGATCATTGACGGTGCCGTGAATCGCCAGTGAGCCTATAGTGCCGCCGGGAAATTCCAGGGGTTTTACGGTAAAGCCATCGGTGGTGAAACAAATATCTGGGCTGTCCAGTTGTAAATGGCAGGCATCGACACTGGTATCGAGCAATGGATTGCTGAGTTTTTTTGCGAACAGATTGTCCACCAGTTCACGCATGTGTCGGCCGCCATTGCCGTGAGCGAGGGTAATTAAATCAGTTTTGTTCATGCTTCAATATTCCATGGGTTTCAATAATCTGTCCATAGCTGAGACCGCCATCATTACAGGGAACTGAGTGTGACAGGTAAACCCGGTAATTTTTCTGCGCCAGGGTTTGCATGACAAATTCAGTCAGCTTTTTGTTCTGGAACACACCGCCAGTCAGGCCAATGGCAAAGTCGTCATAAATCTCATGAAAGTGTTCGACCTGTTGCACTATATTCATAGCCATACTGCTGTGGAAAATATTGCTGGCCTGGTCATTTTCCAGTTCGCTTTGTTCTACCAGTGACCGGAACAGCTTCCGGTAGTCAATATCCAGCAGTTCATCAGACCGGGGTGTCAGCGTCAATGGTATGGCCAGTTCAGGGCTTAATCCGCTGGCCGTGTGCTCAAGTTCCATCGGTGCCTGCCCATCGAAGCTGCACTGGTAGCGTTTGAGGATGATGGCCGCTGCGGCATCAAACAGGCGACCTGCCGCAGAACTGATGATACCGGATTGTTTGTTGTAGGCCTGGGTAAACATGTCTATGTCCACACCATCAGCATGCCAGCCTATGCCTGCTTCCTGGCATATCGAGAGCGCGCTTCTCCAGGGTTGTAGAGCAACCTTGTCACCGCCGACCAGCTGGAAGGGTCTGAATCTTACGACGCGCTGCCAGTGTCCACTTGTTCCGTATAGAGTTTCTCCACCCCACAGGCTGTTGTCTTCACCCAGTCCTGTGCCATCCCAGGTAAATACCAGCCAGTTCGTTTCTGCCGGGTAGTCACCACAGAGGGTGCTGGCATGGGCGCGGTGATGATACACGGCTCGTCGACCCAGGGAATGTTTGTCGGCATAATCCCTGGCCCAGCGGCTGCTGGCATAGTCGGGATGTGCATCATGAATGATGGT
>JBLYYN010000199.1:0-4058 GCA_048550535.1 Gammaproteobacteria bacterium | reverse complement strand
GAAAATATACAGAAAACCGTCGCTGAATATTACAAAATACGCAGCTCGGATTTACTCTCCAACCGCCGCAGCCGTTCCATTACTCGTCCCAGACAGTTAGCCATGGCTCTGTCCAAAGAGTTGACGAATCACAGTCTCCCTGAAATAGGTAATGCCTTTGGTGGGCGTGATCACACCACCATACTGCACGGCTGTCGCAAAATAGTGGAATTGAGAGAGTCGGATTCAAGAATAAACGAAGATTATATTAACCTGTTACGTATATTGAGTAATTAGTGTATTAACTGTGGATAAACTGAGCATAAAAAGAACGCCGACCTGTGATTTAAAGTTATCAACAATCTGTCTACACTTTTTCAGACTTGCACACACCAGATGCTAGAATAGATTTAATCTGCTAAGCTTCTGAAAATTTTAATTAAACTTAAGTTATCCACAGATTTCTGGGGACTTAATAAATATAACTAAGTATATATATAAATAAAAGTATTATTAGGAAAGGCAATGAAATTCAAAATCCTGCGGGAAGATCTACTCACTCCTCTTCAACAAGTGATCGGGGCAGTAGAAAAACGTCAAACCTTACCAGCCCTGTCCAATGTTCTGGTTAAAGCCACTGACAACCTGTTGTCCTTGACGGCTACAGACCTGGAAATTGAACATGTTTCCAGGGTTCCCTTGATGGTAGATCAAACGGGCGAGATCACTCTTCCAGCCAAAAAACTACTGGATATATGCAAATCTCTACCAAATGAAGCAGAGATCAGCGTAGAAGTGGATGTTGATCGTGCTCTGGTTAAATCAGGGCGCAGTCGTTTCACCCTGGCGACTTTACCGGCTTCGGATTTCCCTTCTCTTGATGAAGTCAGCAGCATCCACGAATTCACCATGCCGCAGAATGTACTGAAAAATCTGATAGATAAAACAGCCTTTGCCATGGCACAGCAGGATGTGCGTTATTATCTTAATGGACTGATGTTTGAAGTTTCTGATGGCAGTATCAAGAGTGTTGCTACGGATGGTCATCGCCTGGCCTACTCAGATAGTACATTGGATGCCAATATTTCAGAGACTAAGCAGGTAATCATACCCAGGAAAGGGATTAGCGAATTACAACGCTTATTGGCCGACTCAGAGGATTCTGTGAAGGTGATTCTCGGTAACAACCATGTTCAGTGTGAATTGCCCAATCAACGATTTACTTCAAAACTTATCGATGGTCGTTTCCCTGATTATAAACGTGTGATGCCTGAGGAAGAAGGTAACTCCCTCACGGTTAATCGTGATGCCTTGAAGCAGGCATTGATCCGCGCTTCTATTCTGTCCAATGAAAAATACCGGGGTATCCGTGTCATACTGTCTCCAAATTTACTAAAACTGCAGGCTCAGAACCCGGATCAGGAAGAAGCGGACGTGGAACTGGAAATTGACTACCAGGGAGATGGAATGGAAGTCGGCATCAATGTTAATTATATGCTGGACGTACTGAACACTAACAGTTATGAACTGGCAAAACTGATGATCAAAGACGCGAACAGTAGCTGTCTGATTATCTTCCCGGAAGATGACAGCAGCCGCTACGTCATTATGCCTATGCGTCTCTAACAGTCTGCATGGGACTGATTAGCCATGATGTCTTTAATTTTCGTAACTTGCACCAGGCCCATATTGATCCTGGTGCGGGTTTGAATTTAATTACCGGGCCCAACGCTTCAGGTAAAACATCCCTCCTAGAAAGCATATTTTATCTGAGTTATGGACGCTCTTTCAGAAATGCTCAGGTCAGAGACCTGATTGAATATCAGCAGGATTATTTCAGGCTCATATCTAAAATAACTGCCGATGACCGAATTTCCCATTTAGGCATAGAAAAATCTCCTCATCAGCAGAAAATAAAACTCAATAAAGAGCCGGTGACACGCCTAACAGACTTATCCCTGTTGCTACCCGTTGTTGCCATTCATCCAGATAGCCATCATTTGATATCAGCAGGCCCGGACAATCGAAGACAGTATATGGACTGGGGTGTGTTCCACGTGGAACATTCTTTTCTACATGACTGGAAAACCTACAAAACAGCATTGTCACAACGAAATGCAGCATTACGTACTCAGCAACCAGATAAACTATGCCAGCTGTGGAACCCCGTTTTAATTGAATCGGCTGAAGCAATCAACCGGGCGCGAAGTCATTATCTGGAGCGTCTAAACCATCAGATTAATCATTTTTCCTCATTCTTATTTCCTGAATCCACTATCGATATCAACTATAGGAAAGGCTGGGTTCAGGAACTGGATCTTGCGGCTATCCTTCATGACCAGTTAGATAGAGATAAGCAAAAAGGATTTACTCAACACGGCCCCCATCGTGCCGATTTAAAGATTACGGTGGATGGAAAATCCGCACAAACATCAATCTCCAGAGGTCAACAGAAGAAACTGGTTGCTCTGCTAAAACTCTCACAGATGAATCTATTCCTCAATGATTCAGACAAAACCTGTGTGTTGCTTTACGATGATCTTCCCGCTGAACTCGATGCGGCTAATCAAACCATACTTATGGAGCTGTTATCTGCGATGAATGTACAGGCTTTTATTTCAGCTATAAATATCAGTCAGCTGACACTGGATAGTTGGTCCAGTGTCAAAATGTTCCACGTGGAACAGGGTGAAATATCTGTCTGAAATAGGTGAAATAGGGTACTCATTTTAGCCCATACAGAGGCAATCTCAGGTATAATAATTCGTTCATTTACAGGGGATTTATATGAGCGAAGCCGCCACTTATGATTCGTCCAATATTAAGGTATTGAAAGGCCTTGATGCCGTCAGAAAACGCCCTGGTATGTATATTGGGGATACAGATGACGGTACCGGTTTGCACCACATGGTATTCGAGGTGGTGGATAATTCCATCGATGAAGCATTAGCGGGTCATTGTTCAGAAATAGTCGTCAAGATCCATTCAGATAACTCCATTTCGGTTTCCGATAACGGCCGGGGCATCCCGGTGGATATTCACCCGGAGGAAGGTGTGTCAGCCGCGCAGGTTATTATGACGGTGTTACATGCTGGCGGTAAGTTTGATGATAACTCCTATAAAGTTTCCGGGGGATTGCATGGTGTGGGTGTATCTGTAGTCAACGCCTTGTCAGACAAGTTACTACTGACCATTCATCGCGAGGGCAAAATTCATCAGCAGGAATATCATCTGGGTGAACCACTCACCGATATGCAGGTGACCGGTGAAACAGAAAAAACCGGCACGGAAGTCAAATTTTGGGCGAGTTCGGGCACCTTCAGCAATATCGAATACCACTACGACATACTATCGAAGCGTTTACGTGAATTATCTTTCCTTAATTGTGGTGTCCGTATCGTCCTTAAAGATAATCGCACAGCAAAAGAAGATGTGTTTGAGTATGAAGGCGGGATCCGCTCCTTCGTCAAGCATTTGAACAAGAATAAGACACCCTTGCATGAGCATGTACTCCACTTCAATCTGGAAAAAGACGGTGTGGGTGTGGAAGTGGCCATGCAGTGGAATGACTCTTATCAGGAAAATATTTTCTGTTTTACCAATAACATTCCTCAACGAGATGGCGGTAGTCACCTGGCCGGTTTTCGTTCTGCATTAACGCGGAGCCTGAACCAGTATATGGAAAAAGAAGGGGTGTCTAAAAAATCCAAGGTGAGTACTACTGGCGATGATGCTCGTGAAGGCCTGATGGCGGTGTTATCGGTAAAAGTGCCCGACCCCAAGTTTTCCTCACAGACCAAAGATAAACTGGTGTCTTCGGAAGTTAAACCGATTGTAGAGTCGGCTATGTCAGAAAAACTACAGGAATATCTTCTGGAAAATCCAGGTGATGCCAGGGCCATTACCAGTAAGATTATAGAAGCAGCCCGTGCTCGTGAAGCTGCCCGTAAAGCCCGAGAGATGACTCGCCGCAAAGGGGCGCTGGATATTGCAGGCTTGCCTGGAAAACTGGCTGATTGTCAGGAGAAAGACCCTGCCAACTCTGAACTGTATCTGGTGGAGGGTGATTCCGCAGGAGG
>JBLYYN010000198.1:0-3544 GCA_048550535.1 Gammaproteobacteria bacterium | reverse complement strand
CCTTTGGGTAATCCCTGCTCGGCCAGTTTCAGACGTGCTTCATGCACACGTCCTGCTTGCACCATAACGACACCACTGGCCTGGTCCAGCTTATAGGGTATGGCGGCTGCCTGCAGGGCAGACACCACTTCACTGGCATCCCGGTCTTCCAGTCCAGAGTAAAGAGCCGTGTAATTGGGCTCTGTCGCCCACAGCGCTACCCAGACTCCGAGCGCAATACTGACCGCCAATCCCACCAGCAAACCTACCTGGCGAGTCACCGGTAACCCTGAGAATCCTGCTGCTGCATTTTCAGCCATTGCTACAAACCTTTACTTGTACTGATTTTTTATAGAACACTTTTGACCAAAGCGTACGCTAAACCGGCATATTCATAATATCCTGATAAGCCGACAACAGCCGATTTCTCACCTGAGTCATGGCCTGGAAAGATACGCTGGCTTTTTCCATCGAAATCATGACCTGGGCCAGGCTGATATTGGGATCGCCTTTTTCAAAGGCATCGCTCAGTTTTTTCGATTCCATCGAGGCCTCGTTCACCGCATCAACGGAATTTTTCAACAGATGAGAAAAGTCCACCGATGGGTTTTGCATCTCCGATGCAGCTGATGGCGCGGTCCCGGCCTGTGCTTCCAGAACCCGCATCTGGGCCAACAATTGCTGTACATTCATATTACTCACACTGTATCCCCCTTATACTGTAATTCCGGCATCACGCATGCGTGCCAGTTTATAGCGTAAGGTGCGTGGACTGATGCCCAGCCTTTCCGCTGCATATTTTCGACTGCCCTTACCCACTCTCAGAGCATCCAGAATCAACTGTTGTTCGCGATCTTTTAAATCACTCACCAGTACTGATGACGGCTCTTCGACCTGCACAGCCGCAGCATTATTACTGTGTAACATATCCGCATTTTCGAAGTGAATATTGTCTGCCGTTATCACATTGGCCGACTTCAGGATCATGGCGCGCTGCATTACATTGTCCAGTTCACGCACATTACCCGGCCATGCATAACTCACCAGTTTTTGCTGTGCCTCTGGAGTTAGCACCAGTTCCATACCCGAACTGGCCTGATATTTTTTCAGTAACTGATCGGCGATAGGTACGATATCGGCAAGTCTTTCGCGCAATGCCGGAATTTGTATCGGGAATACACTCAAACGGTAAAACAGGTCTTCGCGAAAACGACCGGAAGCCACTTCTTCACGTAGAATCCGGTTGGTGGTTGCCAGCACACGCACATTCAGTGATATGGTCTTGCGCCCACCCAGACGTTCGACTTCTTTCTCCTGCAACACACGCAGCAGTTTGGCCTGCAGGGCTGCATCCATTTCAGAAATTTCATCCAGTAGCAGGGTGCCGTTCTGGGCCTGTTCGAATTTACCGGAATGGGCCTGATAGGCACCGGTAAACGAACCTTTCTCGTAACCGAACAGCACCGACTCCAGCATGCTTTCCGGTATCGCTGCACAATTAATAGCCACGAACGGCCCTGACGCACGATGGGATTGATTGTGAATGTAACGGGCAAATACCTCCTTACCCACACCACTTTCACCACAAAGCAATACCGTAGCATCACTCCTGGACACTTTAGCCGCCAGCGTTTTCAGGGCACACATATTCGCTTCGACTGCAACCAGATCATCCCTGGTATGTTTCGATTCACTGTTGTCGGGCAACTGGCGCTTAACCACTTCCAGCAACTCATCGGCTTCAAAGGGTTTTACCAGATAATCAGCAGCCCCAAGACGCATGGCATCCACTGCTTTTTCGATCGTGCCATAAGCCGTCATCATCACCACCGGCAAATTCTGTTGTTGACGAACACTGGATAACAGCTCCATGCCATCCATAGGTTGCATTTGTACATCGGAAATAATCATTCGAAAATTTTGTTCATTCATACGGGCAATAGCAGCCTGTCCATGTTCGGCCTGGGCCACACTATAACCCGCTAACTCCAGGGTATCGGCCAGGGCATCCCGTAAATTGAAATCATCTTCAACAATCAGAATATCAGTTTGCGTCATTCGTTATCTCCGTAACTCTGCCCAGCGAGTGATTGTGCCGCTAGGCAAAAACTGTTCCCCCTGTTGCAAGGGCAGACACAAGTAAAAAGTGCAGCCATTACCCAGGGTTGATTTAACAAGCAAGTCACCATGGTGGGCCTGGGCTATGGCCTGGGCCACTGCCAGCCCAAGACCGGTACCGCCGTCACGATCACTATAGAAAGGTTCAAATACATGGAGTTGTTGTTCATCTGAAAGACCTGGACCGTTATCGCTCACAGCCAGAATCAGATGCTCATTTTGTAGATACACGTTAAGCAGCAGTTCACAGGACTTATCGCAAACCTGAATCGCATTATCGGCCAGGTTAATTAAAATACTGACCAGGGCATCCATGCTGCCATTAAGTTCAATGCCCTGGGTTTTATTGATTATCTTAAGATCCGTTTGTGTCTGCTGCAATCGTGTTTCCAGCCTTGCGTTGAATGACACCAACAACTGATTAAGGCTAAATGACTTATCGATAAACTCACCTCCCTTGGCATACATCAGCATGTCATTGATGAGTTTTTCCAGATAACGCAAACTGGTGCGGATTTTTCCAATAGCCTTGTTTGAATGCTGATCCTGCTGCAGGTTTTTTTCCAGTTGTGAGGCATAGAGTACGGCGGAGGACAATGGTGTACGTAATTGATGCGCCAGCCCGGCGGCCATTTGTCCCATTGCAGCCAATCGATTCTGACGATCGGCCAGATCCTGCAACATTCGCATGTGAGTAAAATCATTAATCAGAATAATTTCACCGTTGTCCGCTTCCAGTTTATTTTTACTGAATCCCAGTGTGCGACCATTTTTTAAAATAATGTCCTGGGCTTCGGTGCGTTGAATACTGGTTTTTAAAATGTGCTGCCAGTTTTTATTGTGTAAAGATTGTTCGAAAAATGATTCTGCTGCCGCATTGGCGGTTTGTATCATGCCCTGCTCATTGATCACCACGACTCCCGCAGGCAATGCACCCAGCAAGGTTTCCAGTCGGTCGGCCAGCTTCTCTTTTTCAGCCAGTTGCTTAAGTCGTTCGTCTCGGGCAGTAGCCAGCTCTTCTGTGAGTTCGGCGGTGCGTCGATCCAGATCCTGATAAGACTGTTGCAGTTGTTCGGACAAACGACCGAACTGTTCAAAGGCCGTCATCAGACTTTGTGGATCCTGCATATTACTAATATTGGTTAGTTGCGTACTTGCTACCATAATCATGACGTCTTTGTGTCACCTGATTAACTTACTAGTGACTAAGGCATTAACTGTGCCAGATTTAATTTTTTAAGAAAAACAGCAACTTATAAATCGCGGAATTTAAGAGTCAATTTTCCGGCAAGAATTGTCGTCGGGGGAAAGGCTTTGCCGTCGGGAAAAATTCTGAAGTCTGAAGTCTGAAGTCTGAAGTCTGAAGTCTGAAGTCAAAAAATCTAATTCATCAAATGAATTAGTCAACCAAATAGATTGGAGACTTACGACTTACGACTTACGACTT
>JBLYYN010000197.1:0-12124 GCA_048550535.1 Gammaproteobacteria bacterium | reverse complement strand
CTTTAGCAGCATCATAGTAATAACTGATCTTGTAACGACTCTGTTCGACTTTGGGTTGCAGGCGTAAACCCGGCAGATCATTGAGGATGGAGCGCACTTTGGCTGGTCGCCACAAGTAATCAATATGATCGGTCCAGGCCGTATCGCGGGTTAAATTCGAACCATAGTAAATTTCCGTACCCAGGCTGGTCACCAGCACATCTGGCAAGGGGATTTTATGGGATTTGATCAGCTTTAATGCCGAATCCAGGCGACGCCCCGTGGCTATTCCGAAACTGCTGCAGCGGGTATTCTCTTTCAAAACACGGCTAAACTCCGGCAAATATTTCGGATCACCAAGCAGACTCTGGTCCAGATCGGAGAACATGGCGCGATTCACATAGAGCATGGATCGACGATGCAATTCCATACGCACCACCGGTTCTGTTTTTTCAATAATCGGCCGGATAACATGCAGATATTTTTCGGCATGGGCGTGCCATGAATAATGCTTTCTGACTCCGGCGATACCATTTTCTGCCATTTGCTGCCACTTCGCCTTGTCGTTGAACACTGTCAGTAATGTTTGTGCAATTAATTCTTTATCCAGCGGATCGATCAAATAACCGTTACCGCAGTTCTCGATGATATCCAGTGGTCCACCGTCTTCCGTGGCCACAATGGGTAGACCACTGGCGGCCGCTTCAATCAGGGTGAGCCCAAAAGGTTCGGTTAATGCCGGGTTGATAAACACACCACCGGACAAAGCCGCCAGTCGATAAATCACCGGCACATCATCCGAGGCATGATGCTTGGGATAGGCCACTCTGCCGTATAAGTCATACTGGTCTATGCAGAGCAATATATCGGTGAGAACTTCCTGGGCACCGGCTTCCATATCCCGAATATCATCACGGTTGCCGGCAATAATCACCAGGTTGGCCATCTGCTGTAATGCACTGGATTCGCCAAAAGCTTCTATCAGGGTAATGATATTTTTTCTTTGATCGGGACGGGACAAGGCCAGTACCATATGCTTATCAGGGTCGCGGAAAAAACGATCGATCTCTCGATGGATATCACAATCCAGTTCCGCGCCCACAGGTGGGTGAAATTTAGTTACATCCGTACCCGGTGGTACCACCCGCATCTGATCCGGTTGATAATAATCATATAATCCATACTGCTCTTCAATTTCCTGATGCGTACTCGTAATCACTCGATCCGCCACACCCAGGGTGGTTTCTTCGGCATTGATTCGGCGCGACATATTATAGCGATTTTCGATTTCATCACCCTTTACACCACTGGCCAGTAAGCGTTTACGTTTACTGCGCCCAAGGGAATGTCCGGTATGGATCAAAGGCACACTTAATTGGTGTGATAAACGTGTGCCAACATAACCGGCATCGGCATAATGACTGTGAATAATATGCGGGCTGAGTTGATGGCTGTGCAGATAGTTCAGCAGGTTATCGGCAAAATTATCCAGATGATCCCAGAGTTGTTCCTTGGGGATATAAATCGGGTCGCCACAATCGATACGAACAATATTGACTTTTTTATTGAGTGGCTCAATATGCCTGGAATAATCCTGGCTAACCGATTTATCGTCTATGCGGCGGGTGACCAGATCCACCCTGGCCACATCCGGCAGTTCCCCCAGGGCACTGGCCAGCTCAACCACGTATTTGGTCTGACCACCGGTATCCGCATCCCGACCCAGTTCAAGATCATGGCCACGAATCAAGCCATGGATACTGATGAGGAGTAAATAAAGTTTATCCTGTTCAGCTGTCATATTATTTTTAACCCTACAGAGCCGTTCGTCGATCTATACTACGGCATTTACGAGATTGTTTTTTATTTAAAAATAACGTAAAAATACATTATATAATATTAATTTATAGCAGATTCTGCACCAACATAAACACCTGTGTGGAGCGATGGATTCATCAACACTCAGGACTTATCTGATTTATCTTTCTTAGTAACAGACTTATTATCAAAATAACGCATCATACTGGCAGAACCAATCACAAATAACAGCGCCAGTGAAAGTACTATCCAGAACATTTTCATATTAGGACCTCATATGAGTCTAGTGAACTGATCGTACCAGCCCTCCGAGATTTTCCTCAACCAGCACATCATTCAACATAGTTTGAATTTCTGAAGCCGATTCCATCTGTAAGGCAATATCCGCCAGATACCTGGCCTTTTCCAGGCTAAACGAGCGAATCACCCACTTAACTTTTAACAAACTGCCCACACTCATGCTCAGGCTATCAACCCCCAGACCGATAAGCAACAGGGCCGATGCCGGATCACCTGCCATTTCTCCACATACACTCACCGGTTTCTGATAGGTGTGTGCGGCCTGTATGATTTGCTTAATCGAGCCTATAACCGCTGGGTGCAGGCTATTATATAAGGCCGCCACCTGATTATTATTTCGATCTACCGCGAGCAGATACTGGGTTAAATCATTACTGCCTATGGAAAAGAAGTCCACTCGTCTCGACAGTGCATTAATCTGATAGGCGGCAGATGGCACCTCGACCATGACACCTGTTTCTGGGTAGGCAATGTTAAACCCTTCATCGATCAATTCATCATAGGCCTTGCGTATAAAGCCGATGGCAGCATCCACTTCTGACACATCACTGATCATGGGCAACATTAATTTCAAATTATTCCGGTTTTCACTGGCTTTTAACATAGCACGGAGCTGGGTCAGAAACAGCTCCGGATGATCCAGCATTATGCGAATACCTCGCCAGCCGAGAAATGGATTGGATTCCTGAATAGGAAAATACGAAAGATTCTTATCACCACCAATATCCAGAGTTCGAAATGTCACAGGACGCGGCAAAAAACCATCCAGCACCTGTTTATAAATGTCCGTTTGCTCATCCTCTCCCGGAAAACCGTCACGAACCAGAAAGGGAATTTCGGTCCGGTACAGACCAACGCCTTCGGCACCGCTTCGAATCGATGGCGAAATATCGGCCAACAAGCCGGTATTTACATATAAAGGAATTATCTTGCCATCGAGGGTTTCAGCCGGTAAGGCTATTAAGGGCTCCAGTTCCTCGACCAGTTTCTGCTGTTCACGAATCAGTGCACGAAATTCTTTTTGCAAAGGCGGGCTGGGATTGACATGAATAACGCCACTGTAACCATCCACCAGCATGGTTTTACCCTTTAACTGACTGATGGGTAAATTTTCCAGCCCCATCACCGCAGGTATGCCCAGGGCATGTGAGAGTATCGCAACATGAGATGCCCGAGAACCCTTGGCTGATACTATGGCCACCAGGTAGCCTACAGGCACTTCGGCCAGATGAGAAACGGTTACCTCATCGCCCACCAATACCGTGGGCACGGTAATCTCGGGCACTACTGGCTGGTTGGATTGGAGATACATTAATATACGACTACCGAGATCACTAATATCCGTCGCACGCTCACGCAGGTAGGGGTCCTCCATGTCTTCAAACAAACGCACATGTTCCATTATGGTAGTACACAATGCTCCCTGCGCCCAATTTCCCGCCTGAATATGTTCTATGGTTTTCTGAACTATGCTGTCACTTCTTAACATTAACAGAAAGGCATCGAACAGGGCTGTATTTTCCGATGTCAGGGAAGGGTTCATTTTCCGAGAAAATTCCCGTATATCATTTTCCACAGCATCAATGGCAGATTCAAAGATCTCAATCTGATGCACGATGTCACTACCACTGATTTTCTGATCCGGTACGGCACTAAGATTGGCATGAGGATACACCACCACCGCTTCACCAATGGCAAATCCAGCCGAGCCACTCACGCCTGTCATCTTGAAAGCAGACGGCTGTTGACTGGTCAGCACCAGTGTCGCCTCACCCCGCAGTTCCGCATGCGAAATAGCACCCGCCAGTTGCGCTGCCAGGGTCATCAACAGGGTTTCTTCTTCTGCAGAGAAAAGTTTGGCTTTCTCCTGCCGCACTACCAGCACGCCGAGTACATCTCTATGCTGGATCATGGGCACGCCAAGAAAACCGTGGAAGGTTTGCTCTGATGTTTCAACTTTAAAACGGTAATCGGGATGCTTTACAGCATCCTCAAGATTGAGCAACTCTGCACGGCTGAACACTCGCCCGACCAGACCTTCCGTATATCCAAAACTGACCTGGCCCACGGAGGCAGGATTGAGACCATCGGTAGCCATTAAAATCAGTTGTTGTTGCTTTATATCCCGGTAATACACAGACACAGCATCCGCATCGATAACCGTCCTGATTCTATGCACAATGACATTAAGAGCCGTTGTTAAATCAGGGGCATGATTTATCTCCTGAATCAGCTTTCGTAATATTTCAAGAATATTAATGGTCATGATCTGGCTACTTATTTCCGGCTCCAGCTTGTACATATCACTATGTCATGATTCTGAAAAATCCACAATCGGCGCACGAACTAGACTGCACGGCGAGAATGAATCTTTGCAGGATAAAGACTGGAACATATAAATAAAAACTGCATTTCTCTGGTATGGATAATATCGTTCTGGTTATAAACAGTAAAATAATGCGTATTTAGTGTTACTCTCCATAGCCAGGCATTTTGAAACATGCTTGCTACATTTCTGCCTCAATCATTCGCTAACATCTGCAGATGATCAGACAGGGTATTCAATGTGAGGGCCAGGCTTACAGATACAGCCAGAATACAACTATGTAACGATTATATTTATTGATTAATAAGCCAATCTCGCACATAGTCTGCATTTTATAAAACCGATAAATCTTAATAGACAATGCAGGCCTGATTGTATGGATATTGGCTTACTAAAAGCTTTTATTGAAGTTCATCGCACTCGTCATTTTGGTAATGCGGCCAAAAATCTTTTCATTAGCCAGTCAGCAATCAGTGCCCGCATACGTCAACTGGAAAATGAGCTGGGTATACGCCTGTTTACCCGTGACCGAAATAATATAGAGTTAACTCCTGCCGGTAAAAAATTCCTCAATTATGCCGAAAACCTGCTCAATACCTGGTATCGAGCTCGGCAGGATATCGCTATCCCCGAAGGCATGTCCACCTTACTGAGCATCGCCGCGGTGCCCAGTATCTGGGATATTTTTCTGGAGAACTGGCTGCATTGGGTACACCTGAATGACAAGCCCCTGGTATTACAGGTTGACGTGACCGATTCCGATACCCTACTCAGGCGACTGCTGGAAGGCAGCCTGGATCTGGCCTTCGTATTTGATCCACCCAAGACACCCGAACTATTGATTAAGGAGCTGAGTCCGGTACCTCTGATTATGGTTTCCAGTAACCAGGGCCTGGATGCCAGCGAAGCGATCAGTGAAAATTATGTTTATGTGGACTGGGGTACGTCATTTGGCATGTTGCATGCCCGACAGTACCCAGACTTACCGCCACCGGTGTTACGTGCCGCCATAGGTCGTATAGCCCAGGGGTTTATTATGAAATGTGGTGGCTCGGCCTATTTACCCGAACCGATGGTGCAAGACCAGCTTGGTAAAACCCTATACCGAGTGAACCAGGCCCCCGTTATCCATAAAGATGCATACGCCGTTTATGCACAACATAACCATAAACAGCCTATTATTGAAAATACACTGTCCTGGTTTGACCAGAAACCCAATCAAAAAACAAAGTCATCATAAATCAGTCGTTCCAGCTCCCGTTGTTCGAAAATCAGCTCAAGGCTTCTGCGAGCGCTTGCGTTTTTAGGAGACACTGCCGATGATTTCCGTTCTGCATATTCATCAGATAAATAATCCTCGTTTTTAATATCATCATCAAATGATTCAATATCGTCATCAAAATTTTGCTTTTTAGATGCCATACAGGAAAACCTATTCAATAAATTACAATCAGTGGTTGCTGCTAACGACTGGAAACGAATCGCTTAGCATTAGACCGTATTAATATTCATTCAAGATTTTATGTAAAGAGAATTTAATGAATGGTAACGATCAATGTTTTAAATCAATCAATTTTATTTATAGAGTGTTTGAATTTCTTATCACAGCGTTTTAACATTAGACACCCCTTTGCTTTTAAGCCCTGGATACCATGCATAAAGCCATTTTTCTGGATATAGCCTCAATACGCGCTGAAGATCTGGATTTATCCTGTCTCTCAGAGCAAGTCAGCCAATTAGACTGCTGCGACATTAGCAGGCCGGAAGAATTGCGGGAACGACTGCATGATTATGACATTGTCATCAGTAACAAAGTGCGGTTAAACCGAGACACACTAAGGCTTAACCCCCAACTGAAATTAATCTGTATCGCCGCCACCGGCACCAACAACGTCGATCTGGATGCAGCTAAAGATCTAAATATACCTGTGTGCAATGTTCGCGCATACGCCACCCATTCTGTGGTACAACATGTGTTCAGCCTGATACTCAGCCTGACTACCCGCCTGCAGGAACTGCAAACTGCGATCGTCCAGGGAAAATGGAGTCAAAGCCGCAACTTTTCGTTGCTGGAATACCCGGTGCAGGAACTGGCCGCTAAAAATCTGGGAATTATTGGCTACGGCGAGCTTGGTCAGGCCGTGGCAAAGCTAGCCCAAGCTTTTGGCATGCAGGTATTAATTGCCCAGCGCAATTGCGATGATCAACGTCCGGGACGAATACCTTTACAACAACTACTGGCACAATCTGATGTGATCTCTCTGCATTGTCCGCTGAGCAAGGACACCGAAGGTCTGATTCAGGCTGCTGAACTGCAGCAAATGAAATCATCGGCCATCCTGATCAACACCGCCCGCGGGGGTATTGTGGATGAGAGTGATCTGCTCAGCGCTCTAAAAACAGGACAGATCGCCGGTGCCGGCCTGGATGTTCTAAGTCATGAACCACCCGCTGAGAACCATCCATTGCTGGTATATAAATCACCCAGACTCATCATCACTCCACACGTTGCCTGGGCAGCGCGTGAATCCCGGCAACGATTACTCGATGAAATCGCCCGCAACATCGATGCCTTTAATCAGGGTAAACTCAGAAATTCGGTATAATTCCATGTTGAACATAATGAAAACAGAGTAGCTGTCCAATACAGCCAGGCTATTCAATTCACTACATTTTAAAAACTCACATAAATTTATACTAAACTCTTAATATATAACCCTATACCACATAACTATAAGCCTGATAAAAATGTACACTAGGTAAATAGCGATATTTATGGCTGTATGGTTCTCTGAGCTTGACTGAAATGATAACTGCTATGAATGTTGTCAGAAAAAAACAAAAAAACTATTATCTATGGCGTACCGGAGCGGCTGTTGAAAAGCTCGTTTAAATTTTTACCCGGACTTGGCTGGATAATATCCATCGGTATTATTATCCCATTGATCGGCAGTCTTGTTGCAAACCACTTTTTCCAGAATATTCACTGGGTTCACATTCCGATCCATTCCGTTGTCGAAAGTCTGGGCAGTATAGCGGCATTATTAATGGCGATTTTATTACTCCTGCTACGCGGCAATTCAATTGATAACAATAGTGAAAACTTCTGGATTTGCTGCGGACTCATCAGCATGGGTTTACTCGATGGCTTACATGCCGCCACAGCCCCGGGTAATATTTTTGTATGGCTACATGGCCTTGCCACTTTTTTCGGTGGGGCTTTGTTTGCCATGTCCTGGATTCGATACAACGGACCAAAACCGGCTAAAGCCAATTACTGGCTATGGATTCTGGCTGTTAGCACGTTTGCAATTGGTTTACTATCACTTATATTCCACCCTTATTTACCCAACATGTACGATGAAAAAGGGTTCACCATTCCCGCCAGGATTTTGAATACTGGTGGGGGCCTGTTTTTTTATCTGGCAGCTATACATCTCATTCTTCGTTTTAAAAAAGATTCTAATCCTGACCCTGTATTATTCGCAACACTAGCCCTGTTGTTTGGCAGTGCAGGAATACTATTCGAACTTTCACAACTATGGGATCTGGCCTGGTGGTGGGGGCATTTGTTACGACTGGTTGCCTATAGTTTTGCCTTTCTGTTCGTTATTAATTATTACATCCAACTCAATTATTTTAATCGGACTTTAATTAAGGAGCTCAGCGAAACCAATAAAACACTTGAACAAAAAACACATCTGCTATCAAAAAACGAACAACGTTTTAACCTGGCCGTTGAAGCTACCGGAGACGGCATATGGGACTGGGATATAGATCAAAACAAAATGTATTTTTCACCTCGCTGGAAAGCCATGCTAGGTTACCAGCCCAGCGAACTCAGAAGTAACTTCTCTGAATGGCAAAATCTGATTCATCGTGATGACCTTGGTTCACTGCTCGAAGCCTGGGGTAATGCACTGGATGGCACTCATACAGGTTACACCCTGGAATATCGAATGAAAACCAAATCAGGGAAATATATCTGGGTTTGTTCCCGTGCAGTAGTGGTTAGAAATAAAGACAATAAGATCTACCGTATGGCCGGATCACATACCGATATCACTGCTCGTAAAGCAGCTGAAGAAGATTTGCTTGAACACCAGCGTGTACTGGAAGACACCATAAAACAACGTACCAAAGAGTTACAGCAAGCCAACATCCAGCTAGAAAAACTGGCCAGCATCGATAGTCTCACCGGAATCAGTAATCGACGCTTGTTTGATATTGGCATCGATCGCGAATGGAAGCGCTGCAGCCGTGAGAATAAACCGTTCTCATTAATGATGCTGGATATCGATTTTTTCAAAAACTTTAATGATAGCTTTGGCCATCAGAAAGGGGATGATGTATTAAAACGCATAGCTTCCGTACTGGACAACACGGTTAAACGTTCAACTGATATTGTTTCTCGATATGGCGGTGAAGAATTTGCGATTATCCTGCCCGACACTGACTTTTCCCAGCTTATGGAGCTGGCCAACCAGATTCATAACAATATTTCTGCCCTGAAAATTCCAGCCGCTGATTGCTCACGCTTTGCAAATGTCACCGTCAGTATTGGTGTCGGCACCCATATTCCAGACAAAACCGATAGCTGGGAAATACATCTTGCCAATGTCGATAAGGCATTATACCAGGCCAAGAAATACGGTCGTAACCAGACTGCGGTAGCGGCAAAAAACCAATAAACTACAGAGAATGCCCACCAACAATCTCTAGCAACTACTCGAATATTAGATATAAAAAAGCATAGCCACAGAGCACACAGAGTATTTATATTTCATAATTCTCCGCGAACTCTGCGACTCTGTGGCAAATATTGTCTATCGCCTTTAGGAGTAATAATTATCCGTAAGGATTACGCAGGATAATGGTTTCATCTCGCTCCGGACCGGTGGAAATTATATCCACAGGTACCTCGATGATTTCTTCCAGGCGCTTTAAATAGGCCTGAGCATTGGCAGGTAACTGATCAATACTTCGCGCACCTACGGTGGACTCACTCCAGCCCGGCATGTCTTCATAAATCGGTTCACACTTCTCAGTGGCATCAGCTCCTATGGGCGGTAGCTCCAGAATCTCTCCCTGATATTTGTAAGCGGTACAAATACGCAAAGTTTCCAGACCATCCAGTACATCCAGCTTGGTAATACACAGGCCGGTAATACTGTTGACCTGCGCGGCGCGACGTAGCGCGACACCGTCGAACCAGCCACAGCGACGACTGCGACCGGTAGTGGCACCGAATTCATGACCCTTTTCACCCAGGTACTGGCCCACATCATCAAACAGTTCTGTTGGAAAAGGACCCGCACCGACACGGGTGGTATAGGCTTTGGTGATACCCAGGATGTAATCCAGATCTCTCGGCCCCACGCCGGAACCGGTACAGGCACCACCGGCCGTGGTGTTGGATGAAGTCACGTAGGGGTAAGTACCCTGATCTATATCCAGCAAGGTACCCTGGGCACCCTCAAACATGATGCTGTCACCGGATTTACGCAGCTTATAAAGCATGGCGGGGATATCCGCAATCATCGGCTTCATCTGCTCACCATAGGCCAGAGTTTCATCCAGCACTTGCTGATAGTCCACCGCCTCGGCTTTATAATAATTCACCAGGCTGTAATTGTGATATTCCATGACTGATTTGAGTTTATCGGCGAACTCTTTTTCATCCAGTAAATCACCGACTCGTAAACCTCGACGGGAAACTTTGTCTTCATAGGCCGGTCCGATACCGCGACCTGTAGTACCTATGGCTTTTTTACCACGGGCCACTTCACGGGCATGATCCAGGGCTACATGGTATGGCAATATCATGGGGCAGGCTTCAGAAATTTTCAGGCGCTGGCGGGCCGGCACACCACTTTTCTCCAGCATTTCCAACTCTTCAAACAGGGCACGGGGTGAAAGCACCACCCCGTTGCCAATCAGACACTGAACACCATCTCGCAAAATACCTGAAGGAATCAGATGCAGAACTGTTTTAGTTTCTCCGATGACCAGGGTGTGACCTGCGTTATGTCCGCCCTGAAAACGAACCACTGCCGCAGCGCGGTCGGTTAACAGATCGACGATTTTACCTTTTCCTTCATCGCCCCACTGACTACCCAGAACAACAACGTTTTTACCCATTATGCTATGCCTTCTACTGACCATTGACCATCACGATGAACCAGTTGCTGATTGCAACCCATGGCACTGGCATCCGCTTTCTGCCCCGGTAGTTCAACTATGACAATTTGACCCTGCGCCCTTAATTCAGTTATCACTGCCCCCAGTGATGGATCATCACGGCTGGGAGCAAAAATGGCTGAAGAGACAGAATTTACTGACTGGTTATCGGATAGATTAACCAGAGATTTTAAATCGGTACTAAAACCGGTGGCTGGACGTGCCCGACCAAAGACCCGGCCGATATCATCATAACGCCCCCCACGGGCAATTTCCTGCCCCTGACCCGGTACAAACACGGCGAATAAAATGCCCGTATGATAATGATATCCACGCAACTCACTGAGATCAAAATGCAGATCTATGTGGGCGTGTGCTTGCTTTACCTTAACTGCCACCTGTTTCAGGTAGTCCAGTGCTTGTCTAACACTGTCATCGGCCGCAGCCAGTATACTGGCCGCCTGATCCAGACAGCTCTCGCCGCCATGCAGTTCCGCCAGACTGGCCAACATCTGTCGGCTCTTGTCACTGATATCCAGCTGCTCGAGGAAGGTGGCAATTTCAGGCACGGCCTTACGTTGAAGCATTTCGAACAATGCCGCTTCCTGCTCATCATTGAGACCGACCTGGGCCGCCAGGCCACGGAAAATACCGACATGACCAATATCCAGCACCAGCTGATTAATGCCTGCCTGTTTGAAGGTTTCCAGCATTAAACTGATGATTTCCAGGTCGCTTTCAATACCGGCATGGCCGTAAAGCTCAGCACCCACCTGCAATGGGCTGCGGCTGCCACCAAAACCATCAGGACGGGTGTGCAATACGGTACCTATATAACACAGTCGATTGGGAGCATCTTTCTTCAGCCTATGGGCATCGACCCGGGCCACTTGCGGGGTTATATCGGCCCGTATGCCCATAGGTCGTCCCGTTAACTGATCAATTAACTGGAAGGTTTGTAAATCAAGATCGTGACCGGTCCCGGTTAACAATGACTCCAGATACTCGATAAAGGGAGGCATCACCAGTTGATAACCCCAGCAAGCATAAACATCCAGCAGATTGCGCCGTAAGCTTTCAAGCCTGGCCGCCTGTTCAGGCAGGGCTTCTTCTATTCCCTGGGGTAATAACCAGCGTTCAAATGTCGCCATAATCTAGTAAAACTCAGTTCAACAAATACAGTAACAATACACCCAGCATCATGCTGGCAAGCCCGATAATACGCAATACCCTGTTAGGCAATTGAGCGGCCTGAAGCATAGTCTGACGCCAGTTTTTGGGGCTCATGAAAGGCAACATACCTTCCAGCACCAGTACCAGAGCCAGAGCTCTTAAAATTTCATCCCACATAGTTAACCGGGTGCCATACATAAAAAAGCCGAACAATTGCTTGTTCGGCATTTATTATTTCATCCTGCGCCTTATCTGGTTTTTCCGCTAGCGCTTTTGAAATAGTTAAAGAAATCCGAATTCGGATCGATCAGCATAATATCCTGCTTACCACTGAAGGTATTTTTATAG
>JBLYYN010000196.1:0-9959 GCA_048550535.1 Gammaproteobacteria bacterium | reverse complement strand
TCGGAACACAACAGGAAAACATCTCCATCGAGTATGTCATGTAGATGAATATCCACCATGGAAAAGTCTACAAGTCCGAGAGCTCGGCTAAGGACATGGTGATAGGGGGATACCTGGAACTGTTTCTGGTTAATCACACCCTGATCGAGCATTTGCTGAGCCAGGGTCTGATCGCGGCTAATTTGCTGTAATTTGCTGTCACGCCAGCGATAACATCGAGAATCACCGAGATAGCCCAATGCCAGTTGCTGGTCCTTGATCAACACACTGACGATAGTGGTCGCCATACTGGCCAGCAGGCTGTCGCTTTGTTGACTTTTTACTATTTCCCGATGGGCCCGCTCAATGGCATTGGCCAGGGTCTGCTGCAACCAGTGCTCGGATACAGCACCGCTGTCCAGGGCGTGGCTGACACAACTGGTGACATAATTATCCATGACATCGGCAGCCAGTTGGCTGGCTATTTCACCGCCGGCATGGCCACCCACACCATCGGCCACCAGTGCTAAACTGATTCTGGCCTGATCGAACTGAGCATGTCGAATGGCATCTTCGTTATGTTCACGTTGTAGGCCTCGGTCTGTTCCACCATAAATTTCGACATGCATCATTGCTTACTCCACCCTAGCTTTCGGGCATACCTCGTCTCACCGCTTCGGCCATTTCCCTCCCGCTGGCAAACCGGTTCTCCGGCTTTTTCTGCAGCGCTCGATTAATAATTCGAGTGGCGCTGGCGGGTAAGTCCGATCGAACTTCACGGATCGGTTTATGTTTCTCACGGGTGATTTTATAGGCCAGATTACCCAGGCTGTCGGCCTGGAATGGTAACTCACCGCAGAGCAACTGATAGAAACTGACACCCAGAGCATAGATGTCGGCGTGGCCATCGACATTGGTGCCGGTCATCTGTTCCGGTGCCATGTACGATGGGCTACCCATAAAGCTGCCGGTGGTGGTTCGTACACTGTCAGTAATTCGAGCAATACCAAAATCGGTAATTTTTACCAGATTATTCTTTGGGTTGTACATAATATTGCCAGGCTTGATGTCCCGGTGCACGATGTTCTGTCGATGGGCATAATCCAGTGTCTCCGCCACCTCGGAAATAATTTCATAGACTTTTTTCACCGGCAACAGTACATCTGGCTTGGTGTGCTCGCCGAGGGAAACGCCCTGTACATAGTCCATAGCAATAAAAGACAGGCCATCTTCTTCACCCACATCGTAAACGGTAACGATATTCGGGTGATTAAGCCGTCCAGCCGCTTCTGCCTCTCGGAAGAAACGAGCCTTGATAGTTTTCACTTCACTTTCCGAGAACTGGGAATAATCCAGGGTCTTGATGGCTACCTGGCGATTGATTTTCGGGTCCTTGCCCAGGTATACAATACCCATGGCACCCCGGCCCAGTTCACGTTCAATTTCATAGCGTCCCAGTACCGGTAGCTGTAAACCCAGGTCGGGCAGAATCAGGGTCTTTTGCATTTGCCCCGGAGTGATTACTTCGGTCTGCACACCGGAAACATTGGTAAGTGACACCATGCGTTTTGTCACATCTTTGAAATCCGCTTTGCGGGCATTGATTTCAGAAAACAGAACCAGGGCCTTCTCATACTGACGACGTCGCTCGAATCCCAGGCCAATATCATACAGGCGATCCAGTACATCCATGGTGGGCTTGCAACGTAACAAATTGGGCAGGGCCTTTTCAAAATCCCCCTGATCGAACTGGTAATTACCCAGATGCAACAAGGCCTCATGGGCCTGTAAACGAAGACTGCCTATTTTCGATTCCAGCTCTCGGTGTACCTGTATCACGATATGGCCGAACAGCAAGTACAGGTATACCGTGGCCATGGATATCCACACTTCCTGGGTAATCAGCAAACCAAACTGGTAGACCACACCTCCAAAAAACAGCAGTAGACTCAACAATAGACCGCTTAATTTCTGTACCTGTGACAACAATAAAACCAGATACACCAGCACCGATAACAGCAGCAATTTTTCCATCCAGAATGACCAGGCCGGTGCATGGTAGGTATGTTCCGTCATTAAACTGGCCACCCGATTAGTGAGCTCCTGCAGTTGAGGATCGCCTTTCAGCCCAGCTACCACCAGTTTATTTCTGAAACTGCGGCTGGAAGCCTTAAGGGCCTTGTCCAGGCTGTAGTGCTTTAGCTGGGGTTGATGGCCGGTGAATTCAGAGAAATAATTTCGTACTTCGCCGGAATAATCGGTAGAGATCTTCTGTTTACCCAGCTCAATGGCCTCACCCGCGTGCCAGATAATTTTTTTACTGTTGAGAAACTGGGCATAGAGTGCGGTGGCCATATCTGGAACCAGTTTATCGGACTGACTATCGAACCAGATCAGAGGATTCACCGCCTTTGAATCGACAACACGGCTGATTGGGTAATGCGGGTAATTATAGGGATCATCCGCACGCACATTGAGCTTATTTTGTTGTGGCAACATAAAACCCGGTATCCAGCTGAGCTTGCCTTTATTATCCGGACTGTCCCTGGCGGTGTTTTTGCTGGAATAAAACCCGGACTGGCCACTGGAGCTGGAAATCCCTGCAATGACATGGTAACGATCCATGGCCTGGGCCAACTGGATTTGCTCACCCTCACCCAGGCTCCATTTGCCGGATTTATCTTTCTGGAAATCCAGCCGGGGTAAAGGCTCGATGAGTACTGCCGTGCCCGCCACCTTAGCACGAGACAGCTTGCGCAGCAGACGGCTCAGCTGATCCAGCTGTACTGGCTTGATCATGACATTCAAGGGTAACTCGACGACCACCAGCTCATTCAGCGGCGCCGGAACTTTCATAATCTGCGTAGCCGTCCAGAATAACTGACCGTCCAGCCAGCCACGACTCTGCATAGGACTGCTGAGGCCATAGATCAGGCCAGCAATCAAAAGCACGCCGGTAAATGATTTAAATTTAGAAATAGTGGTTCGGGTATCTAGCATTGATTTAATTATTATTGGCTGTTTTAGCGTCTGTCAGGGAAGAAACCAGATTCATCATCGTCGCAGAATACTGATTGGCTAACTGATCCCCGTAAAGTCTAGTCATTAAATGTTTAAACTGCTGGCACTATTGGCCCAGGCCGAAAAAGTTTGTTGCCGTCTGGCTGGTTTGCTGGGCCACATCGTCCACTTCCTCATTCCTGTGGTGAGCCACAGCCTCACAGATATGGGGCAGATACCTGGGTTCATTACGCCGATCTTTGGGTTTAGGACTGAGATCCCGCGGCAGTAGATAGGGTGCATCGGTTTCAATCATCAGTCGGTTAAGCGGAATATACTGCACAGCCTGCTGCAGGTCCTGACCTCGGCGTTCATCACAGATCCAGCCGGTGACACCCAGGTGCAGATCGAGATCCAGATAGGATTTTACCTGTTCCATGCCGCCAGTGAAACAGTGGGCCACTGCATTTATCAATCTGGGTCGCCAAATTGAGAGAATCTCTACGAATTCCTTATGGCCATCCCGTTGATGCAGAAACACCGGCAGACCGAGGCCGGAAGCCAGTTCCAGTTGTGCCTCGAACCACTGTATCTGCACATCCCGTGGCGAAAAATTACGATTAAAATCCAGCCCACATTCACCTATGGCCACCACACCCTGCTGTTTTGCCAGCAGTTCGAGCTGGGCCAGGGTCTGGTCATTACAGTCTTTGGCATGATGCGGATGCACACCGGCGGTGGCATAGAGCAAGCCTGGGTACTGCCGGGTCAGGGCTTCGGCCTGTCGGCTGTGCTCAATGTCGGTACCGGTCACCACCATCTGCCTGACGCCAGCCTCCTGGGCACGGGCCAGCACATCCGGTAGATCTTGACTGAACGCACTGGCGGTGAGGTTAAGCCCTATATCGATTAAATCATACATATTTGATGAATCGCTAGCTGACACTGGCTCCTGCCCGGATATTGAAATTGGCCGGAGTTGAGCATCAACTGACGAATGTTTTTTCCACTCATTTCCAGTTAATCTGTTTCGCTTGCTGTAATTTGGCATAGGCCTGCAGCAGTTTGTTATGGGCATTAAATCCATCCAGGCTTAAACCCGGACTGTGGATGCCATGAAACACTTCCCGACCTTCCACCAGATCTATGCCGAGTTTCACCATGTGTTCACCGTACATTAAGCACAGGCTTGGCTCATAATCGACATAACTGCGCTGGTTATCCAGGCGAATCTCCAGCAGTGCCTTGAGACAACGATAATGACGAATACGATCCGCATCCAGCTGGCCCATGCTCAATGCCCAGTCGATCCATTCCATGGCCTGCTCATGGTCGTCGATAGCCAGACACAACATGGCCTTTAACTCACCCAGGCGTAAACTGGCCCAGTTGCTACCGGCATCCGGCGCCACACCGATGAATTCCGCGACTCGCTGGTAATCATTAAACCCAGCCTCTTCAAGCCGCTGTAACAACGCCCGCCACTGGGCTTTATCCAGATGCTTCAGCAACAGGATATCTTCCCTGAACAGGGCCCCTTCATTATTGTTGTTCCACAGCAGATCATCCACCGGATAAATATCGGACATGCCGGGCACTATAATACGGCAACAATAAACATCGAGATGGGTGTAGTCGGCAATATAAATGTCAAAACCCATATGGTGAATAATGCCCGTTAAATATTCAAATTCAGTGCCGGTGTTGGCATCATGGTCCCAGTCAGTAAAGGGATAGTCCGGCGAAGCCTTGAAAAAGTCATAGGCGATGAGGCCACTGGAGTCGATAAAGTGGGTTTCCAGATTATGGTGATCGGCCACCTCATCCAGATCAAATGACGGAGGATGAAAACCGTCCAGCTGATCCAGCCCCCTGCCCTGCAACAATTCGGTGACGGTGCGCTCCAGCGCCACCTCGAAACAGGGATGAGCCCCAAAAGAGGCGAACACCGATCCATCCTGCGGGTTGATCAGGGTCACGCTCATCACCGGATACTGTCCGCCCAGGGAGGCATCGGCCACCCGCAGGTGATAACCCTGGCCTTCCAGCTCGGTGATGGCCTGTCTGATTTTTGGGAAACGGTCGATCACCTCATCAGGCACTTCCGGCAAACAGATACCCTCGGCAATGATCTTATTTTTTACATAACGCTCGAACACTTCCGACAAAGCCTGTACCCGAGCTTCATTTTCCGTATTGCCCGCCGACATCCCATTGCTGACGTAGATATTGCCAATGATATTCAGCGGAAACCACAGGCTTTGACCATCCCGCAGCCGCACATAGGGCAGCGCACAGATACCCCGCTCACCGCTGCCGGAGTTGGTATCGAACAACTGCTCGGGATCGAGCTCAGAATCCGGATCATAGTATTGCCAAAGACCTTCATCCAGCAAACCATCGGGCATGTGATCGCCGTTCACTGCAAACCAGCGCTCATCGGGGTAATGTACGAATTTAGCAGTGGCTATCTGTTCACCCAGATAGAAGTCGGCGAAAAAATAATTACAACTCAGGCGCTCGAAATACTCCCCCAGGGCACTGGCCAGACAGGCTTTGCTGCTGGCACCTTTGCCATTGGTGAACATCAGACCACAGTCCCTGTCCCGGATATGCACCGAATAAACGTTGGATACCGGATTCAACCAGGAGGCTTCTTCCACCTCTATACCCAGTTTGCTGAGCTTGCCCAGCATGGTCTCGATGGACGATTCCAGATCCCGGTCTTTACCCTTGATGAAGGTTTTTTCTGTCATGTACTGCGCCTGTATGAAGGAAGCGTAATCATACACAAACTCAACACGAAAGATTACACTTGTCCGATGAAAAAACATGTATCTGTCAGTTACACGGCTGACCATCTGCAAAACACAGCCCAAACTCTGGCCCGGCAACTCGATCTCAGTTGTGTAGTGGCCAGTAACACCGACAGCCCATTGCAATTAAACCTGACCGATGACTTCATTGAGCTCAGGGATAACCTGGCTCACAGCGCCATCCATGTCGATTTTATTGGGGGCGTCCTGTCCCATAGAAAACAGTATGGTGGTGGTCGAGGCCAGGCCATCGCCAGGGCCATTGGTTTGAAACCAGGCACAACTCCACCCAAGGTACTGGATGCCACCGCCGGCCTGGGCAAAGATGCTTTTGTGCTGGCCTGCCTGGGATGCCCGATAACTATGATTGAGCGCTCGCCCATCGTCACTACCCTGGTAGCAGATGCCATAGAACGAGCCAAACAAGATGGGGATTTCCAGATGCTGCTGGAACAGGGTTTCGAACTGATTCAGGCTAATGCCACAGACTACCTGCAGCATCTCGATGAGACATCCCGACCCGATGTCATCTACCTGGATCCCATGTACCCGGACAAGAAAAAATCCGCGCTGGTGAAAAAAAATATGCAGATATTGCAAAAATTACTGGGCCAGGATGAGGATACCGAACAGCTACTGGAAGCGGCGCTGTCCTGCGCCAGAAAACGAGTGGTGGTGAAACGCCCCAAAGGCGCCAATGTCATTGCCGGACCCAAACCCACCATGGCCATAGAAAGCAAAAAAACCCGCTACGATGTTTACGTCATCAAAGCAATAAAATAATTTAGCCACAGAGTCACTGAGAACTCAGAGATACTAATTGTTAGTTAACCCAGTGTTCTCAGTGACTCTGTGGCTAATCTTTTATATGTAATCAGTTTGGGAATTGAAAAAATCAACCCGACAATTTGATTACTGACTGGAGTTTGTTTTGATCATCAAAACGAATTTCAAAATGCCCCTGAATGCCATCATGGGTGACGAATTGCTGTAGCGCATTGGCGGGAAATTTCAATGTACGGCCCTCTTCCGTAGTCACGATCACCGATCTGGCCGACCCCTGGTAATAGCGCTGATACTGCTCGGCACTGATATTCAATGAAAATCGCATGGATGTCATGCATCTACCTTGCAGTGCTTAGATTGAAAAAAGAAAACGCAAATAAACGCGAATACACGCAAATGTAATGTATATTATATAGGTAGGTCTAAGAGCAAATACCAGAGAAATAGGTAACTTTAGCCAAACATTATTAACTATAAAATATTCGCGTTAATTGGCGTTCATTTGCGTTTTCTTCTAATAATTTTGTATATGCATTCCACAATATAAAGATCAATACTGTTACTAATCCGTCAGATCAGGTTCGATCGAGCAGTAATCAATCCCTGAAATTGTTGAACTGCAACGGAATATCGATTTTATCCGACTCCCGCAACAGCGTCATCACCTGTTGCAGATCATCACGTTTTTTACCGGTCACCCTTAACTGTTCACCCTGTACCGCAGCCTGGACTTTTAGTTTGCTGTCCTTGATCATCTTCACCAATTTTCTCGCCAGGTCCTTGTCGATACCTTCGCGCAGGGTGATTACCTGATAAGCGCGACGTCCTCGCTCCTCCACCTTACCCTTGTCCAGACAGCGGGTGTCGATATCGCGTTTGGCCAGTTTTTGATAAATGATGTCATGGATTTGCTGGATCTGGAATTCACTGTCCGCTTCCACATTCAACAGCTTGCCCGTATTCTCGACTTTGGCATTTGCACCTTTGAAGTCATAACGGGTACCCAGTTCACGATTGACCTGATCGATGGCATTGGACAGTTCATGGGCATCGATTTCAGACACCACATCAAATGAGGGCATGTATAATCTCCTGAGCTTGCGAAACTAAACTTCGCGAATGTTAACAATAATCCTGGGACTTAAACAATGCCTGTAGCATCCGATCAAAGTCGCCGATTTGTATTCATGGGCAGTATTAATGCGTTCCTGGCCGTAGCCCTGGGCGCGTTTGGGGCTCATGGTCTGAAGGCTATGCTATCCCCCCAGGCTCTGCAAACCTGGCAGACGGCATTCGAATACCACATCTACCATGCCCTGGGCCTGATACTTATCGCCCTGTTGCTGGATATCCTGCCAAAGGCCCGCATCGCCGGCTGGCTGATGCTCGCAGGCATCATCCTGTTTTCCGGCAGCCTGTACCTGCTGGCCCTGAGCGGCATTAAAATGCTGGGCATGATTACGCCACTGGGCGGTTTGTGTTTTCTGGCGGCCTGGGCCTGGCTGGCCCTGCTCAGCCTGAGGACTAAGCGGGGCTGAGTTATTTCGAGTTTATCTTCTTGCCCTGGGCCGCTGAAAACATACCCCGCATGATCTGCACTTCCCGTAAGCTGGGCCGGGCCCGACTATACAGGCAACGCATACGTCGCATCACGTATTCCGGATTACGCACGCCAAAAAATCCCAGCTGATTCATGGTTTCAAACATATGATCGTACATGCCTTCCAGCTGATCGGCGGTGGCTTCAAGGTCCTGGGCATCTTTTGGCTCAGTATCCTCTGATGCAACTATAGAATCAGAGGACTCCAGTGCCCGACGGGCCATGAAAATCTCATAACACAGCACCTGCACCGCCTGGGCCACATTCAAGGAACTATAGGCCTCATGAGTGGGCACGTTTACCAGATATTGGCACTGCTCCAGTTCCTCATTGAGCAAACCGGTACGTTCCCGACCAAACACCAGCGCCACGTCATGCTGCTCACTCTGTGTGGCCAGTAATTCACCACAGGCACGAGAATCCAGCTCAGGCCATTTCACTGAACGTTGTCGAGCGGTGGTGCCAGCGACTACTACACAGCCTTCCAGGGCCTCACGCAGGGAATCCACCACCACCGCATTCTGCAACACGTCGCTGGCGGATGAGGCCCGCTGTGAGGCCTCGAAAGATGGAAAGTCCAGCGGCGAAACCAGATACAGGCGGGTCAGGCCCATGTTTTTCATGGCCCGAGCCGCGGCGCCGATATTACCAGGGTGAAAGGTGTTCACCAGAACAATTCGTATATTGCTTAACATGTGATGCTGTATTTAAAAATTTTGCCTATGCTAAATGATTCGGCTGACTCAGGCTATGATTTCTCCACAAAATAGCTCGCCAGAAACCTGGAAAAATAGCCCCTGTCGTCGTTAGATACCTGACTCTCGAGTCAGTTTCTGCTATTCTACGCGGCCATTCAATATCTGCTGTGAGTCACTAAAAATGCATCCCATGCTGACGATCGCTGTTCGAGCTGCCCGTGCTGCCGGCGATGTAATTTTGCGTAATATGGATAAACTGGACCGACTGACAATTGAGGTCAAGTCCCGGAATGACTATGTCAGCCAGGTGGACCTCAAAGCCGAAGAGACCATCATCGCTACCCTGCTGCAGTCCTACCCGGATCACAGCATCCTGGCTGAAGAAAGTGGCCAGAATGCCAATGACAGCAGCGAATACCAGTGGATCATCGACCCACTGGACGGCACCACCAATTTCCTCCACGGTTTTCCCCAGTTTGCCGTGTCCATTGCCCTGAAACACAAAAATCGACTGGAAGTGGCCGTGGTGTTCGACCCGGTGAAAAATGAATTATTCACCGCCGCCCGCGGCGAGGGTGCACAACTGAACAACCGACGTCTGCGTGTCACAGCCCAGAAGGGTTTAAAAGGCGCCTTGCTGGGTACCGGATTCCCCTTCAAACAGCCTCAGCATCTGGACACCTATTTGGCCACTTTCAAATCCGTACATGACGATGTGGCCGGTATTCGCCGAGCCGGTTCTGCCGCTCTGGACCTGGCCTATGTGGCCGCGGGTCGCCTGGATGGCTTCTGGGAAATCGGACTCAATGCCTGGGATATGGCGGCCGGAGCACTGCTGGTGCGTGAAGCCGGCGGTATAGTCACCGACTTCAGTGGCAAAGGAGATTACCTGGAAACCGGCAATGTATTCGCCGCGGGACCCAAGGTTTACCAGCCACTGTTTGAGACCATCAAACCGCATTTGACGGATGATTTGAAATAGTCGGAAGTCGGAAGTCGGAAGTCGGAAGTCGGAAGTCGGAAAAATGCTATTTCACCGCCAATAGCTGTCAAGCTTTTTGACTTAAGACTTAAGACTTA
>JBLYYN010000195.1:0-5063 GCA_048550535.1 Gammaproteobacteria bacterium | reverse complement strand
CCCTTGCCCTGAATAAAGCGGGGATCTTCCTTACGTTTACGGGAACAGCCAATGCCTTCCAGTTTTTGTTCGCGTTCCAGTTCTTCTGCTGATGTTGACATAATATTCGCTCCCCTGGTTAAGCCGATTGCATCTTTTGCGCCGCTGCTTTAACGGCCTTGATGATGTTTTGATAGCCCGTACAGCGACACAGGTTGCCGGACATGCCCCAGCGAATTTCCTCATCACTGGGGTTCGGGTTTTCCTGCAAGAAGCGGTAGGCGCGTATCAGCATGCCCGGGGTGCAGAAACCACATTGCAAACCGTGTTCGTCCATAAAGGCTTGCTGCAGTGGGTGCAGTTCACCATTGCTGGCAAGACCTTCTATGGTCATGATTTCACCGCCATCCGCCTGCATGGCAAGAATGGTACAGGCTTTGACTGAATCACCATTGAGATCAACCGTACACACACCGCAATGGCTGGTTTCACAACCAATGTGAGTGCCGGTCAGGTTAAGCTGCTCACGTAGGGTATGTACCAGCAGATCCCGTGGTTCCACCAGAGCATCCACCTGCTGGCCATTGAGTTGGAAGGAAATATGTTTTTTCGCCATGTCGATTACCCCTTTGCCCGTGCCAGTGCGTCGCGTATCGAGCGTCGCGTCATTTCCGCCGTCATATGTGTTTTGTATTCTGCATCTCCGCGCAGGTCTTCTGCCGGCTCACAGGCCTCCATCACTTTTTCAGCGGCCTGATTGATGAGTGCTTCGGTAATCACCTGGCCTCGTAATAGATCTTCGGCGGCTTCCGCACGAAAGGCGCAGGGTCCGGCATTGGTCAGGGCTATGCGAATGTCGTCACAGCGGTCACCGTTCATTTGCACCACCACACTGGCGCCCGCGGTGGCGAAATCACCGGTTTTACGTTTCAGCTTGTTGTAGCCATAACCGGTGGCTGAGTTAAATGCCGGCACCTGGATGGCGGTCATGATTTCGTCCGCTTCCATTGTGGTCCAGAAAGTACCCAGGAAAAAACCATTGGCGAGCACTGTGCGTTCACCCTTAGGGCCTTGAAGGATAAAACTGGCATCCAGTGCCAGCATGACGGCGGGATGATCGTTGCCGGGATCGCCGTGTGCAATATCACCACCAATCGTGCCGCGATTGCGCACCTGGGGGTCGGCGATGAGCTTGGCTGCGGCGGGAATTAATGGACACTTCTCATTCAACAGGCTGGAATTGATTAGTTCGTTCTCGGTGGTCATAGCCCCAATGCGAATAACATTACCTTTTTCAGTGATGCCTTTTAATTCTTTAATGCCGTTTATATCGATAAGATGTTCCGGCTCTGCGAAGCGGAGCTTCATCATAGGCAGCAGACTGTGGCCACCGGCCAGTATTTTGGCATCATCTGAGTATTGAGTAAGTAACTGAATCGCGTCGTTTACATTGTCCGGCGCATGGTATTCGAATCCGCTGGGTATCATGACTTTCCTCCGGGGGGGGTGATTTTAAGAGCCAGTATTGTTTGTCTGTTTCCCGATAATGAGGGCTATATTCCTACCGGAACAGTCGGAAATACAATGGGCTTTTCATGAAATGCGGAACTTCGTGCGCGAACGGTCAAATAAAAGAATGAATAGAAGATGAGGTGGGTATGGCTGTATTTATTCAGATGAGAGGAGTGGAGTGTCAGTCAGCTCGAATAATGAATGAGAGTTCAGTGTGATTAAATGTATAGGCATACCAATCAACACCGAGACTCAAACTTAATTAATATTTTATTACTTTCTGATTAAGACAATCCAAGATATTCTTTAATGATACTGACCTTACTCCTGCTAATTGGAATACGCATGCCATCCTGAAAGTCGAGTATCAAATAGCAGTGTTCATCGATTTTTTCGAATGCCTTGGCATATTGCAGGTTAACGATATAGCTTCGATGGACGCGCAGGAAATGTTCAGATTTAATCCGGTCTTCAAGATCCGATAACGACAGGTTACAGTGATAATTTTCATCATCCGTGTACAGGCTTGAGTAATGGCCTTCTGCCTTAATGGCGCTGACGGCCTCCAGGTCAATTAACAAAACCTGCTTATTTTTATACACCGGCAGTTTGAATAGTTTTCGTCGATTGTTGTCCGAGTTTGTTTCTGTATCAGTGCCAACCTCTACTGTCGCCAGATCAGTTAAATCATAGAAAACCATACAGCTACCAATATGGCCACCCTCACCACACATCCTGGAAACCTTAATCAACAGTACGCGTTCGGTGATATTGATCATCATGGTCATGGGCGGTGGCGAATCGACTGGGCAGGCCGATTGCTCAAGCAGAAAGCGCACCTTTTCGCGGCTTTTTTCAGGATGCAGCTGCAGTACTTCTTCACCAATGAGGTTTCCCTGGATATCGCCGAGGGTTTCTGCCGCCAGGCCATTCATGGCAATGATTCTGTTACTGTTATCCAGCCAGACTATTCCAGGATCAAACTCCTGCAGTTTGTGTTGTATTGATTCCAATCACCTAGCCCCTGTAGTTTTTCGTTATATTCGAACATTAGTTAATAGCAATTAGGTATTGTTCGTTTGCTCGCAATCTTATCGATTATGTGTCATGAACAAAAAAGCCAGTATTTATTTTGTTTATATATGAACGAAAACGCTGTTTTCGAAGCTAAAGCCCTGATTTTTATTATTCTGTAGGGTTTCGATAATTTACAGGTTATTTTTAACAAAAACAAATCGATGACAGCAGTCAGGACGCCGATAGACAAAAAAAGACAACTGATGATAGACGGCCACAGAGTGCACAGAGAAAACAGTGGTGGTTGTAATAGAGCGTACTTATAAAACTCTGTGTCCTCTGTGCCTCGGTAATTGCTCGGCTCTGGCTTCCTGCTTCGCTCTACCACCTATATACCCACAGGGCATAAATCCCTATAGGCGTCCTGCATTACTCTCGACAATTACTCCTGCATTGTTCTACCTTCGCCCATCCGTGGGCTCGTACCTTCTGCATCCATGCAGTCGTCTGTGGCAAAGTTTTAATTATTGATCAGTCCGAGTTGATACAGATGTTATGGAATTTATCAAAAATTATTGCGGGTTATTTCTGTTTCAGTAAATCACGTATTTCCATAAGCAAAACTTCTTCTGCTGTAGGTACGGGTGGGGCTTTAGGTGCGGCTTCCTCTTTTTTCTTCAGTGAGTTAATACCCTTAACTACCATAAAAATCGCAAATGCAATGATGATGAAATCAATAACCGTTTGAATGAATATGCCGTAGCTAATTACAACAGCCGGTGCATCTCCCGCGGCCGCTTTAACTACATATGCCAAATTGGAAAAATCTACTCCACCTAGTAATACTCCGATTGGAGGCATAAGTACACCGGCTACCAGAGCCGAAACAATTTTACCAAATGCCGCGCCGATGACGATACCGACAGCCATGTCAACAACATTGCCTTTTACAGCGAAGTCTTTAAATTCTTTCATCATACTCATAATGGTGTTCCTTTAGCTAATCATGTTAATGGTTGGTTTTATATTTAAGTATATTTCTACTACTTTTTCTTGATTTTGTATTAATGTATTTAAACTGCATGGGGTGTAGTCACGGCTGGGCGATCAACTGGCGAGACTGGCTGAGCATCGCGAGCTTTATGGTGATGTTGGCATGCACTGTTTAAATTAGATTACCAGGGGTCAAGGCCACTGGCGCCGCCGAGTTTATAAATGTCAGGTAGTCTAGCTTGAACATTAGCAACCATTAAGAACTTTCCCAGCCAGTTTCGAGATGACTGCTTTGGTGAAGGGGTTTACCCAAACATCTTTGTTGCTAAAATATTTCACGGTGTTTTTATCAACGAAATTTCTGTAACCGGTACAGAGGATAATAGAGATATCTGGACTCATTCGATGTGCTTGTTAGCCGTTCGTGCAAAATCCCACATCACTCTGGTTCCTTTAATGTTTCTCTGATTTTATAAATTAGATCCCTGTTTGAAAATGGTTTCTGGATGAATTGTATGCCTTTGTCCAGTACGCCGTGGTGGACGATGATATTGTCTGTATAGCCGGACATATATAGCACCTTCAGATCCGGGTGATCCAGGGTCGCTTGCTTATACAGTTCCCTGCCGTTTATCCCCGGCATAACCACATCAGTTAAAAGCAGGTGTATCGGTCCCTGGTGCGACGCCAGTGTCGCCAGCGCATCATCGCTGTCTTTTGCTGAAAAAACCGTGTAACCCTGTCGCTCAAGGATGGTCTGCACCAGATGGCGCATCTGTTCATCATCATCCACCAGTAAAATGCACTCGTTGGCTTTCGGGTCAGTGACAGTCATTGTGCGGGTTTTCTTTTTGACGGGGGCTTCATCGGTGACCGGCAGATAGATTTTGAACATTGTCCCCTGGCCGGGTTCACTGTGAAGCCAGATACTGCCGCCGTGCTGTTTGACGATGCCAAAAACCGTGGCCAGTCCCAGGCCAGTGCCCAGCTCGCCCTTAGTAGAAAAGAACGGCTCGAAAATA
This sequence comes from Gammaproteobacteria bacterium, assembly GCA_048550535.1. GTDB lineage: Bacteria > Pseudomonadota > Gammaproteobacteria > SZUA-229 > SZUA-229 > CBDULX01. Next base: position 540 of record JBLYYN010000195.1, on the reverse strand, counting down.
TGATCGCGGGTTTCATGATCCATGCCACAGCCTGTGTCGTGCATGGCCAGCATGACGTAGGATCCCGGGACCAGGTCCGGATGTGTTGCTGTATATTCCTCGCCCAGTTCAGATACAGACGTTTCAATGGTTAATTCACCGCCGTTCGGCATAGCATCGGCGGCATTAACCGCAAGATTCATGATGATACGTTCGATTTGATCGACATCCGCCATGACAGGCAGGATATCCGGTGAGAATATTTGTTTGAGCTCAATGTTTTCTGGAATAGTGCTCTGCAGCAGTTCTCCAAAGTTTTTAATCGTTTCGTTGAGGTTCAAAGGCCTGGATTCCAGGGTCTGCTTGCGGCAAAAGGCCAGCAACTGGCGCACCAGGTTCCGTGCGCGAAGTCCCGCATGCAGGATTTCGCTCAGAGACTGTTTCTGTTTATCATCGAGATTTGAATCTTCAGTTAATAATTCACTATAGCCGATGATGGGGGCGAGCAGGTTGTTAAAATCATGGGCCACGCCTCCGGCCAGTCGGCCGATGGCTTCCATT
>JBLYYN010000194.1:0-23162 GCA_048550535.1 Gammaproteobacteria bacterium | reverse complement strand
TATGTGGTTCACTGCACACTTCATCAGCCGTACCGATACACCGCTGTATCACTGAATTTGCCATTTAGCATCCAGCTTTGGGCGACATAATTGAGCTTTATCAAGAAATACCAGGTTACCTGTCAGCAATACGTTTTTCTACTACAAATCACCTGATTCTCATCTATAACCACCCTAAGTGTATTATTGCAAAAAGTAGACCATCGACAACTCCTATATCAAGGTAACTCACTATGACAAAGTATATTCATGTTGTTATGTACCTAGTATTTTTAATCAGCGGCTCAGCTATGGCCGCAGATTCCATTTCACCCACACATGTCGCTGGTGCAACAACAGTGGATAGCTCACAGGCAAAAGCATTATTTGATAAAGGCGCTGCCTTCGTTGATATACGTGAAGATGCAAGCTGGACGGCTGGCCGAATTCCAGACGCGATCCATATAGAACTTAAGAAAGCGTTTAACGAAACCAGTCTCGGCAATGAAGTCAGTAAAGATGAAAACGTAATCTTCTATTGTAACGGCCACAAATGCCTGCGTAGCTCAGAAGCGAGCATTAAGGCTGTGTCATGGGGTTACAGCAAAGTTTTTTATTATCGAGACGGTTATCCGGCGTGGAAAGCAGCTGGATACCCAGTTGAATAGTCCCTAAGCTATTACTCGACTGAACAAAAATACCCCATGAGTTTACGAATCAGAATCAATCTAGTCGCAATAGCAATAACTCTGCTGGTCGCGTTCAGTCTGGTGCTGACCAATAATAAAATCCAGGATCAAATTGAGTCTCGCTACCAGCAGGCGACTCTAGATGGTAAATCCCTGCTCTGGGGTAAAATACTTGCAAGCATCTTCGACAACATGAGCAATAATACAACGGTCATGATGCGAGACAAGGCCACCCGAAAAGCTCTGCTGAATAACAATATTCAAGCACTACAGGAAACCTCCCATTCAGGCTATACCCTGTTAAAGGCATCCAATGTAATCGATGCAATGCAGTTGGCCGACCTGGATGGCAAGATTGTGTATTCTGCCCCTGATATTTTTACTGGTACCGCCAGAAAAAGCCTGGTAAAACAGGCAATTGTTAACAATAAAATACTAAAGGGCCTGGAACGAGATGACGATGGAATGTTAAAAGCGGTGCTTGCCTTCCCCTTATTAAACCGAGGTAAACTCGTTGGTGCAGGGATTTACCTGCGCAACCTGGATCATGCTCTGAATGACTTTAAAGCCAACGACAAATCCGAAGTCTTTCTTATAAACCTCAAGGGAAAAGCTGAGCTTGAGACAACACCTGGCATGTACAATGAACTCAAGCTTGACCTCAACATGGAGCAGGAGCAAGTTGTTGTATCACAGATCAATCAACAGTATTACTCAACCACCATTCAGCCAGTTACAGACAACAATGGCAATCAGCTGGCTTATCTGATTACCGCAAAAGATTTTACCGATAGTTACAACCATCAGCAAAGTTTTACTGTTACCGCTTACATCATCATTACTATAATAATACTACTTGCTATACTGGCACTGTTCTGGTACATGAATCGTTCACTAAAACCTCTCCAATCCATTGTGAATACATTACAGAAAGTAGCCGCTGGCGACCTGACGACCAAAGTAGAAGTCACGTCAAAAGATGAAATCGGCCAATTACAACAAGCCACTAAAACCACTGTAGATGCATTACACAATATGATTATCAGCATCAATGAGGCTACCGCTGACATTTCAGATTCCGCATCTCAAATCCAGGCTATTTCAGAAGAAACCAAATCGGATGTACTACAACAAAAAAGTGATATTAGCCAGATCGTGACTGCCGTCAATGAAATGGCCGCAACAGCACAGGAAGTTGCACGCAATGCTCAAAATGCCGAACAGCAATCGCTTACAGCAGAAGTCGAAGCAACTTCTGGCCAGGCTGTTGTCACACATACAGCCAATGCTATTGAGAAACTGGCTGACGAAATACTTAAAGCATCAGAAGTCATACACCTTCTGGATAGCGATAGCAACAGTATCGAAACGGTTCTGGATGTCATTAAAGGAATCGCTGAACAGACCAATCTACTCGCCCTGAATGCGGCCATTGAGGCTGCACGTGCTGGCGAACAAGGGCGTGGTTTTGCGGTTGTGGCTGACGAAGTACGCACACTGGCCAGCCGGACTCAGACATCGACTCTCGAAATTCAAGAAATGATCGCTCGTCTGCAATCACGCGCCAAGGAAGCGGTTACCGTAATGGAGCAGAGTAAAACCCTTACTAAAACCAGTGTTGAGAATGCTAGTGAAGCCAGTCATTCACTGGATTCCATTACCCAGGCAGTGGAAATTATCAACAATATGAATACACAAATTGCAACCGCTGCCGAACAACAAAACGTTGTTGCTGAGGAAATCAATCACAATATATCAAATATCAGTCAAATTGCAGAAAAAAGCACGGAGAGCATGTATGCCAGTAACCAGCTATCCAGTCTATCGAACCGATTACAAAACCTGGTCGGCCACTTTAAAACCTAGGGAATATCTGGCGCTTTTAACCAGGATAAAACCATTACGAGCTGATCAGAGGCTGCCTAAAGAGTCTCTAAATCGATCTATAATATTTTTTGCGTAAACTAAAGCGAGTAGCTACACGGATATAAGCACTACTCACATGAATTAGCCAGAAGTACAAGCGATTTTTAACACAGCTTTATGCTAAAACCTGCGCCTACATCAACAATCGCGCTCATGACAGGAATGTCAGTTACATAAGATAAGAATGATAATGTACTGCGTCATTCCGGTATGTTTTTGAGCCGGAATCCAGCGAGCTGAGATATTAGATCCCCGTAACAGCATGCTTTGGATGAAATATTTTTACTGCAAAGCCTTAACTGGCCAACTTTAACCCCCTGATAACTAATACTAGTTATTGCCTCCATCCTGTAACCCTCGTGCAAACGGCAACTTACCGATACCCCAGACCGTAGCCGTAATTGTGTATAACATTGTCGTCGTCACAATCCAGACGATATTATCAGTCTGAATGATGCTGAAGCTATCATCGACAAGAGTTATTCTCATTTCCATATATCCAAGATTAGGGTCTACAATCTAATAAAGGCAAACACTCCTTAGATGAATCTCTATGCATGTTAAGGCTGATATTGCATCGATATTATCCCGATTATTATGAGTTAAAGATGAAAGACAAAAGTGAAGTCGATCTTATGCCTAAGATCATACAGGCAGTACGCAGAATTGCTGAAGGGGACTATACTTCACCCCTTGAGGCTATAGGTAATGATGAGGACCTTGTCATACTGGCTGAACAGATCAACGCCATATTAAAACAGCTCGATACACAAGCCAGCAATCGTCACAGGATGGAGAATCTGCTTCATCTCACCCAGTTTGCCATAGACCATGCATCCTTCGGCGTTAGCTGGATCAGCAGTCAAAATAAAGTCACCTATGTCAATAATCAAATATGTGAATATTTGGGCTATACACGTGATGAACTATTAACCATGCGCATTCAGGATTTTGACCCCGATTTTCCAGTAGATGCATGGGCCAGCTTCTGGCGGAAACTCAAGCAAGATAAGGTCATGGTTTTTGAAACCAGACATAGACGAAAGGATGGCAGCGTTTATCCAGTAGAGATAACTTCTAATTATGTAGAATATGAGGGTAAGGAATACAGCTGTGCTTTCACTCTTGATATTACAGACCAAAAAAAATCAGAAGAACAAATTCACCGTCTCGCCTACTACGACAGCCTGACCAACCTTCCAAACCGTCGTTTCTACAAGGAACTTCTAATACACTCCCTTCACTACGCCGGTCGCTATAACAAGATCCTGGCCGTTCTATTTATCGATCTGGACGGTTTTAAAAGAATTAACGACACCCTGGGCCATGACATGGGTGACAGGCTTTTGATAGAGGTTGCGGGTCGGCTTGAGCACTGTATACGAAACAGTGATTACCTGTCCCGACAGGTAGACGATAGCAGCCTGAACACAGTCTCACGTATAGGGGGCGATGAGTTTATTGTACTGTTGAACGATGTGGCGCACGAACGAGATGCGTCCAGGGTATCGCAAAGGATCCTGGAAAAAGTCTCCGAACCCTACCTGCTGGATGCGCATAAAATACATATCTCCGCCAGTATCGGCGTCTCCCACTTCCCCGTTGATGGTGATGATGCCGAAGTGCTTTTGAATAACGCAGACATCGCCATGTATCAGGCGAAACAGATGGGGAAAAATACTTATCAATTCTATTCATCCGCACTCAGCACTGACGCCATGCAACGACTTCAGCTTGAGGGTGAACTGCGCAAAGCCATGGATAATAAAGAGCTGTTCATTCATTATCAGCCTAGAGTAGATATCAAAAACAGCATGATTACCGGCATCGAGGCGCTTCTACGCTGGCACCATCAACAATACGGATCCATTTCACCCACAGAGTTTATCCCTGTCGCGGAAGAGACCGGTCTTATCGTAGCCATAGGACAATGGGTACTTCGTCAGGCCTGTAACCAGATCGCTGAATGGCATTCACAGGGAATACATCAGGCATCGATCGCAGTAAACATTTCAAGACGCCAGTTTGAGCACCATGATCTTTACAACATCATATCGGAAATAATAGAAGAGACAGGTTGCAATCCAGCATGCCTGGAGCTGGAAATCACTGAAAACATGGTAATGCAGGACGTCAACAGAACCATCGAAACCCTCAGAAAACTACGATCCAGAGGCATAAAGATAGCCATGGATGACTTCGGCACCGGATATTCCTCCCTGGCCATACTTCAGGAATTCCCACTGGATATTTTAAAAATCGACCGCTCCTTCATAAAAGACATCACCACCTCATCGGGGAACCGGGCCATAGCCGCGGCCATCATTGCCATGTCTCACAGTCTTAACATTAAAGTCATAGCCGAAGGGGTGGAACGGGAGGACCAGCTTGAAGTACTGCGGGAGTTAGGCTGTGATGAGATCCAGGGAATACTATTTAGCCATCCCATGCCAGCCGACCAGTGCGAAGCCTATTTGAAGGACTGGGTATAAATATCGCTGTCGTCAATCTGAAAATCCTGTAGATGCTTTCTATTTATATGTGTTTATATCCCTCGACCTGGAGCCTTAACCACTGCTTAGCTGATGCTATTAAAACAACAAGTATGCCAAACCCCTGTTGTCACTTTTACATTTGGCCGGGCGCATCAGCATAGAGTCCTCCGAATTTTCATTAATGGCTAACTTAGTCTGTAGAAAAAATGAGGGGCCTGGCTAATCATAGTTTCCAGTCTTAAAAGTAATCACGCCATGACCCTGAGATGTTTTTTTCATGATCAGCCTGTACGGTAAAAACCGGGAGAGGGTATCCCTCTCCAATTCTCGGTTAATGCCATCTGACCAGATCAGCTTAAAATTTATATGCCATTTTCACCTGACTGAGCCATTCTCCTGAAATCTGCTCAACCATGACATTGCCGCCCTGCTAAGGCAACAAGTGTCCAAGCCGAGCCATGAGTTTGACAACCTGCTCTTCCGTAGTGCAATAAAGACTTTCGTCGATTATCTCCAACACGATTAATGTGTGTTGTTTTGAAAGGTTTTTGATTTGCATCAAGCTGTCTCTCCCCAGAACGATGAAACAGAAATATCCAGCCACCCTATCAGCATTTTTCGGACGTCTGGATTAGATACCGCTTTTTCAATCTTTTAGAAACAAATACTCTCTGCAAGTAATGCCGATTAACCTCTTAAGCGTTAGAAAAATGCCTGGATAGATGAGTCATACCCGTATGTCTTGGCTCATATTTTACCCAGGCACATTACCAGGCAGAGATTGAATAAGCTAGATTAGCGTCTACACTTAAACAAGGGCAAACATTCCCGGATATTTCTATATATTTCAAGGCTAATATTGTAAAGATATGATCCCAATTGTGATGAGTCAAAGATGAAAGACAAATACGACGCCACAGCCATGTCGAAGATCATGGAGGCCATACGCAGGGCTGCCGATGGAAACTATTGTTTACTGCTGGAAACAAACGCTGAAGATGATACGAATCTCGACAGGCTGACTCAAGAGATCAACAACATGTTACAGCAGCTCGATATACGCTCAAGCAGGGGTCACAGGGTGGAAAAACAGCTTGAGCTCACCCAGTTCGCCATAGATCATGCTTCCATAGGCTGCAGCTGGAACAGCAGTGAAAATAAAATCACCTATGTGAATGATCAAATATGCGAAAGTCTGGGCTATACACGCGATGAACTACTGACCATGGGCATTCAGGATATCGATCCCGATTTCCCCATGGATGTCTGGGACAGTTTTTGGCAGGAACTCAAGCAAGTAAAAGTCATGGTGCTTGAAACCCGCCATAGGCGAAAAGACGGCACTATATATCCGGTAGAGGTCACCACAAATTTTGTAGAGCATGAGGGCAAGGAATACAGCTGCGCATTCTCACGTGATATTACGGAACGAAAAAAGTCAGAAGAACAAATCCGCCGGCTTGCCTATTACGACAGCCTGACCAACCTCCCCAATCGTCGTTTCTACAAGGAGCTTCTGGTACGCTCCCTTAAGTATGCCGGTCGCTACAACAAGATCCTGGCCGTTCTGTTTATCGATCTGGATGGTTTTAAAAGGATTAACGATACCCTGGGCCATGAAACAGGTGACAGGCTTTTGCAGGAGGTGGCCATCCGTCTCGAACACTGTATACGCAACAGTGACTACCTGGCCCGACAGGCCAACGAAGATGGCTTGAACACGGTCTCACGAATAGGCGGCGATGAGTTTATTGTACTGCTGAACGATGTCGCTCACGAACGGGATGCATCCAGAGTATCGCAGAGGATCCTGGAGAAAGTATCCGAACCCTTCCTGCTGGACACACATAAAATACACATTTCCGCCAGCATCGGTATTTCCCACTTCCCCGGAGACGGCGATGACGCCGAAGTACTTTTGAATAACGCGGACATCGCCATGTACCAGGCGAAACACAAGGGAAAAAATAATTATCAATTCTACTCATCCGCCCTGAGTACTGACGCCATGCAACGGCTTCTCCTGGAGGGTGAGCTGCACAAGGCTACGAAAAATGAGGATTTTTTCCTGCACTATCAGCCGAGGGTGGATATAAATAACAACAAAATTACCGGCATGGAAGCACTTCTGCGATGGGAACATCCACAACACGGATTAGTGTCACCCGCAGAATTTATCCCTATCGCGGAAGAGACCGGGCTCATTCTACCCATGGGTGAATGGGTACTTCGCCAGGCCTGTACCCAGATCGCTGAATGGCAGTCACAGGGAGTATGCCAGGCACCGGTTGCGGTAAACATATCGAGACGCCAGTTCGAGCATCATGATCTTTACGATGTAATATCGGGTATATTAGAAGAGACCGCTTGCGATCCGGCAAGCCTGGAACTGGAAATCACTGAAAGCCTGGTAATGAATGACGTCAACAGTACTATCGAAACCCTGAGCAAACTTAGGTCCAGGGGCATAAAAATAGCCATGGACGACTTCGGCACCGGATATTCCTCCCTCGCCATACTTCAGGAATTCCCACTGGACTTTTTGAAAATCGACCGCTCCTTCGTCAAGGACATCACTACCTCTTCGGGAAACCAGGCCATAGCCGCAGCCATCATCGCTATGTCTCACAGTCTCAACCTCAAGGTCATAGCCGAAGGCGTGGAACGGGAAGACCAGCTTGAGATACTCCGTGAGTTTGGCTGTGATGAGATTCAGGGATTTCTTTTCAGCAGGCCCATGCCGAGCAATGACTGCGAAGCCTATTTAAAGGATAAGTGCTAACTGCGATTTATATTGCTGAAAATTAAGCTAACACAAAGTGGGTGTTTTCACCCACTTTGTGTTAAATGATTTTGAAAAATAAATAGAGAAGTTTTAATGCGTCGCTCGTAGCATCCAGGCGGTTTTTTCGTGGACACGCATACGATCAGAAACCAGTGCCGCTGAGGATTCATCGTTGGCTTCCTGAGCAACAACTAAAACCTGACGACAGGTTTTTACCACCTGCTCATGTCCACGGGTTAATATTTCGACCATTTCATTGGCTGGGGGTATACCATCAATTTCTTCAATGGAACTCAGTTCTGCGAAGGCTTTATACGTTCCAGGCGCTACTACATCGAGAGTGCGAATACGTTCTGCCACATCATCCACAGCCACTGCCAGTTCGGTGTAATGTTCTTCGAACATCAAATGTAGCTCGCGAAACTGTGGCCCCGTTACATTCCAGTGAAAATTATGCGTTTGTAAATAAAGGGTGTATGAATCCGCCAATAAGCGCTTCAAACCTTCTGCAATATTGATTCGATCCTGCTGATTAATACCAATATCTATGGTGCTCATTGCATTACCTATTTAAGTTAAAAGAATAACTAAGATCGTTTATATAAAAAGCCTGAACTTTTGCTCCAGTCCATAGATTGTATCTGGACTGGAGCAAAAAGTTAACTTATATCATCAGGCGATATTCCCAGTGCATCGGCCACACCCTTACCGTAAGCCGGGTCTGCTTTCATACAGTTACCGATATGACGCTTTTGTACCTCAACATCGGCCCCACCTACGGAACGCGCTGTGTTTTCAAATAACAGCTGCTGCTGTTCGGGATTCATCAGACGAAACAGATCACCAGGCTGGGTGTAATAATCATCATCATCTTCACGATAATTCCAGTGATCGGCTGCACCGTCTAAAGCCAGGGGTGGTTCCTTGGCATCCGGTTGTTCCTGCCACTCACCCAAACTATTGGGCTCATAACCCTTGGTACTGCCATAATTGCCATCGACACGCATGGCTCCATCACGATGAAAACTGTGCACAGGACAACGCGGCGCATTGACTGGAATCTGGGCATGATTAACACCCAGGCGATAACGCTGGGCATCACCATAGGAGAACAAACGACCCTGCAACATTTTATCCGGTGAAAAACCAATTCCCGGCGGCACATTGGCCGGATTGAATGCGGCCTGTTCAACCTCGGCATGGTAATTTTCGGGATTCAGGTTCAGTTCAAGCACACCCACGTCAATCAGTGGATAATCTTTGTGGGGCCAGACCTTGGTCAGGTCGAAGGGATGGAAGCGATAGCTTGCAGCATCTTTTTCCGGCATGATCTGCACCTTAAAATCCCAGCGCGGATAATCACCGTTTTCAATACTCTCGTATAGATCTTTTTGATGGCTCTCCCGATCCTGTCCCACCAGTACCTCGGCCTCTTCATCGGTCAAGTTTTCAATACCCTGCTGAGACTTGAAGTGGAACTTGACCCAGAAGCGTTCGTTGCTGGCATTAATGAAGCTGAAGGTGTGGCTACCAAAACCATGCATAGTTCGATAGCTTCGAGGAGTGCCCCGGTCACTCATAAGAATAGTAATTTGATGCAGTGCCTCGGGCAGTAGTGTCCAGTAGTCCCAGTTATTTTGAGCGCTGCGCATGTTGGTACGCGGATCTCGTTTTACTGCATGATTCAGATCGGGAAATTTCAATGGATCGCGAAGGAAAAATACCGGCGTATTATTTCCAACCATGTCCCAGTTACCTTCTTCAGTATAAAACTTAACTGCAAAGCCACGAATATCACGCTCAGCATCCGCTGCCCCTCGCTCACCTGCAACAGTAGAGAAGCGTAAAAACACATCAGTCTTTTTACCTACCTCGGAAAACAATCCAGCTTTGGTGTACTGAGTAATATCATGGGTGACGGTAAAGGTGCCGTAAGCTGCTGATCCCTTGGCATGCATGCGGCGTTCAGGAATAACTTCACGATCAAAGTGGGCCAGTTTTTCCAGAAACCAGATGTCCTGAAGCAGCATAGGTCCACGAGGTCCTGCCGTTAATACATTTTGATTGTCAGTAACAGGTACACCACCTGTCGTGGTCAATTTAGGTTTGTCGCTCATCGCGGACTCCTCAGTTATTAGCCTATAGATGCTGTACCGGCCCATTGTTGCCGAGTACGAATCTACTTTAGGAGAAAACAAACAACTAGAACAGTTGTTTGTCTCAATGCAGCTGATAGGTATTAACTATCGTCAACCGAGCTAAGGACAGCGTTTAAATTTGTGAATAAACTTTAGGCGAGATACGGCTTGAAGCTGTTGATTTGAATCAATTTTGCTCTAGAGTCACAGCTAAAAACATTGATATAAATCGGACTTAATCAATATACCTGTAACAATCTACTGGACTGGCAATGAACTAAAATCAAATCGGGTCGAACACTGATGAGCAGAGACAAACGCGATGTTTGCTAGCAATGCCGATGATGCTTTTATTTCGTACAATATTATGATTTATATCAAAGTTTAAAACATCGAGTATCAGGCTTATATGTGACAAAAGATACCGTTTGAAGATAAATCTATGGCTCACTGAAGCAGCAATGAATCTTGAACTATAGTGAGGTTTCATGGTCACTCATTCCCAATGCCCATACACTGTAACGGACTTAGACCACAACTCAAGTATATTAATCCCAATAAAAGCACCTTGATACTATCAGTAGCCTTAGTCTATCTAAGGTTTTGTTGTAAAATGTTCATTACACTATGAGTTGAAAACGACTCCTACACCGATTACCCAGGCCCAAACCATGTCCATGCCACGATTATTAAATTATATGAATGCTGTAATTATCCTTGTCAGCATGTTTACGGTGCAAAATGTATTGGCCACCCAACAACAAAATCAGCACTCCATAAACTTCACTGAAATTAAGGAATATGCCAGTTATGCCAATGCCAGCTACCTGACAACAGCTAAAATTCGCGAACTCGGCTTGCTAAAGAACTACACACTTAGCCACTATAGCAGCATCCCTGATATACACGTTTCCTATTTTTTATTGACTAATGACCTTACTAAAACCCAGATCATTGCGGTACGCGGTACTTCCAATATTGAAAATGCCATTATCGATGTCGCACTCAAGTTAACCCGGGATGAACATGCCGGTATAGGCTTACATAATGGTTTCTCACAGGCAGCCCAGGCTATCTATAAAGAAATAAAGCCGAAAATCAGAGCTGATTATCAGATCAACACTACCGGTCATAGTCTGGGGGGAGCCGTCGCCCTGATCTTAGCCATGTACCTGGATACCGACCAGTTCAAAACCGGACAAGTGATTACATTTGGCCAGCCCAAAGTCACCAATATCCCGGGAGCTAATAAATTTAAACACCTAAATATTACGCGGGTAGTAACGCCAAAAGACCTGGTCCCTTTAGTACCACCGTTTGACCCTGTGGATATTAATAATCTTGACATCTACTGGCATATAGGTAAAGAAGTGATCCTGTTTCCAGATACGACTTATGCTATGTTGCAGGGCATGAGCAGCATGTTACGCGCCACCAAATTCACCCAGGAACCACTCAATGAAAATAATCTAAAAAACCATCAAATGTCACTTTATCTCGATATGCTGGATAAAAAAATACCTACTGCGAAGTTGGTACCCTTTAAAAACAGTTTGAACTTATTTAACTGGTTTAGTAATGAAACACAATAATTGTGCTTAGTTGGGTTTGTTACGCTATTGAGTCTTTAACTCGGGACCAGTGCTGCAACAGGACCGTTTATATTTAACACGATCTGGCTATTCGAGTTACTTACATAGTTTAATCGTAATGCATGGGCAATGTTACAATTTATAGAAGGAGCATTGGCATAACTCAATGCCTGGATTCGTCTTCCGCACAATCGATACACAGTTCCGCAAATGGTACAACTTCGAGTCGTTTCTCTGGTATTTTCAAACCGCAGAGCTTGCAGATACCATACTCACCCGATTTGATACGAAGTAAGGCATTGTCGATTTTCATGACCGTTTGACGGGCATCTTCACCTAAAGCATCCAGAACATCATCATTTTCCCGCTGCACCACTTGCTCGGCAAAGTCTTTTTCCACTGGATACTCTTCATGGTGTGTATCTATATGAATGGCATCCATACGTTTAACGTATTCTGCTCGCATATCCAGTAATTGTTTTTCAAATTTCGCATGGGATTTCATAGTACTCCTCCCGTAATCAACAATCGGAATATTGATTACATGCCCCTGTTATTTACAGGTCCCTGCCTGTGTCATGAATAAGCAGTAATTTTTTTACTTATCTGTTTTCAAGAATAGTTGATAAACAATCTATTGATATTGATTTTTAACAAGATAGTCTATTCATTTTCATGCTTAGAACAGAGCTGTTTCACAGAAAAACAGATTTCTGACTGCTATGTTTATATATAGACATTGTACCGACGTAAGGAGGTATTTATGACTGAAACTATGATCAAACCGGCATTATTGAATGCCCATCGAGGATTTCTACCGATACATGACCCTGCCAGGGCCTTCCCTGAATCCTCTCAACTGTCCATGCTGGATGAAATTGGTCGGGATTTACCTCACTGGCTTGAGCAGGACGACTTCCATAGTCGTGTGCGCCAACTGGAAATACCTCACTGGCCAGAAAACCTGGATCCACTGGAACAAAAACCCTATTTACGACTTTATTATCTCAGATTAGGCTTCCTGGCTTCGGCTTATATCAATCAGACCCTGACATCACCCGCTAAAGAACTACCGGCAAATATTGCCCAACCGCTGGTCCGTGCCTGCCGATTACTCGGGCGACCTCCCATATTAAGCTACGATGGGTATGTGCTGTATAACTGGTATCGGCTGGACAAGGATGCCCCCATAGAATTAGGTAATATTGATACCATCCAGAATTTTATTGCTGTTTATGATGAACACTGGTTCATACTGATTCACCTTGTCATTGAAGCGATTGCTGAAAGCATAATTAATGCCATAATTACGATTTCCCGATCTCTTAAAACCGGCGATATCGATAAGCTGAATTCGTCTTTATTGAACATTGCACAATGGGTGAATAAACAGTGTCATGTACTACAGAGAATTCCTGAACATATGGATTCAGCAATTTATTTCAAAACCATTCAAGCTTATACTGGTTTTTTTGAAAATATACAGTACCAGAATATTGATATGCTAGCCATGAACTATCAAGGACAAATCGCTGCACAAAGCAGCATTATGCCCAGTCTGATAGCATTAATGAAAATCCCCCATAAAAAAACTCCATCACTCACTGGTCACCTGCTTGATATGCGTAAATATATGCCGCGAGATCATCGATTGTTCATAGAATGGCTGGAAAATATGCAGGATTTTAAATCAATGGCAGATAAGGACGCTTTCAACCAGGTTCTGCAAGCCATGGCTAATTTTCATAGAATACGCTATGGCTGGGCTGAGGAGTATGCTAATCAACATAGCGAAGATTCACCAGTCACAGCAAGCACCGCTTATATGCCATGGTTAGAGCAATTAATCGATAAAACCCTGGCCCATCGAAAGTAATTATTGCTACCTGGCAAGATCTTTTATTTTTGCTTTCTCTAACTGCTGATCTGAAACCGAGCGACCTTCACAGATAGAAAGCAGCAACTCGCATTCATTGCTATGGGAAACACCTGACTGCTCGGCCTTAAGTTTATAATAGCTTGTTATTGCAGCTTTCAGCAGCGGTTTAATACGACTACTCAGATTAATATAACCGTATTCGCTGTGCTGGCGTTCATATTCATTAGCCGTTGTTGTTAATGCATCACGAGCCACCAGATTACATTCAGAACCAGACACAGGAAAAGCCAGTTCCGCATACAATTTTAGCGCATCAGAGAGTATTTCCTGGGATGCTTCAGTAACCGTTATCTGTATCGTTTTGGGCATCAGGTATCTCTGTTAGCAAAAACTTTAGACCAGTTCCAGCTGCGCAGTAATGAGCCACCGTTCAATGAAAAAAAATCGACCTGTTGCTCAGGCAGGCTTAACATAGCACAACTGTTATTGAACTTGGTGCTGCCCGGGTTGATGACCCGGGTATTTGCCAACTGCTGATCGAAGTATTGATGGGTATGACCGACAAATAGAAATTCAAAATCACATCCTTGCAGGGCCTGTGTCCATTCGCTTATTTGCTGGGGTAGTAGTTGACCGTTTTCATCATAAAGACGAATCCCCCCCATGAGTGCATCGGGTGGATTGGCATGCACACAATAAAATTCTATGTCCTGCCGTTTGAATCGATAATATCTTGGTAGTTGAGTGAAATATTGTCGTGCATAATCACTGGGACTATCTTCATGCTGTTGCATATACCAGAGATCATGATTGCCCAGAATAGACTGGCAGTGGTAGCGCTCCAGCAATTTAACCGTTTCATCCAGTTCAACGCCATAGCCCGCAATATCTCCCAGGCAGACGATGTCATCGACGCCCTTCTCGGTTAACAGCTCCAGCGCCTGAGCCAGGGGCCTGGCCGTTGCATGTACATCACTGACCAGTCCCAGTTTGTAATGCATATTAGCACCAGCAGAAATAAGATTTTAATAGATTATAACGGATGCTGAAGGCGATGTTGAACCTGTTATCAGCAGCCAAACTAAAGCCTATTCCCTGGACAGGTAGTCCTTCAAATCATTCAGTCGGTAAATCTGCCCAGCGCCAGCCCAGTTGCCCTCCTCTATTTCATGTATGGTTATCCAGATTCGAGCAGCATTCATGGGATTAAACGAAGTCCCCTCCACAGCTAATATCACCTGGGTCATATCCTGCACCACCTGTTGTTTCACGGCTTCCGACATGGCACCCTGCATAATGGTTATAGCGATACGATAATGGGGCTTATGCTGTGGCTGTCCCGCCACATAAATGCTTCCAGCGGCTTGCTCATGGATATAACACCAGTTGATAGCCGGCGCTTTGGGATTATCCCGTGTGACGTCGCAATTGAGCAGTGTCTGGCTTAGCTGTTTTGCCAGCTGATCCTGCTGAGACGGATCAAACTGACCCGCGGAAATAAAGGCATCGATAATGGGCATAATGACCTGGCTCTAAAAACATGTGACCCTAGGGAACCTCTGATCAAGTCGTGATTGTTTTATGCTGGCTAAAAGCGCCTAGATTTCCCCCGAAGCTCGTTGCAATAGAATGACTATTCCGCCTCACTTCGTGAAAAATCTAATCACTTTTATCGCAGCCTAAACTCAACCAAACTTAATCAAAGGCTCCCTAGATAAAATGTATTGAATTCTGTGCTGACCAATATTTACACGACTCGATCAATTATAGCAGTGCCGGAAAATGTTTCTAAAGCACACTATACTTGAATGCTATCAATGGATGCATATGGAGCTGCAGTAATGAACGAACTGATTTTCTCCCTGTTACTATGGATTGGTGATCACTCATCTTACGATATTTATCTTCAGCACCCCAACATCGCCCAGCTTACACCCCACAACCTATGTCAACACTATGGCATAGACCATAAAGACCGCTGCGAGGGTATGCGTCTAATTGGTTTTTATGACACTCGCCAGACTATATTTCTACGCACACAATTTGATAGTAACAGCCTCAATCAACAATCGCACCTGCTGCATGAAATGGTTCATTATGTGCAGTGGAGCAATGGCCTGGACAGTGATTACTGCCTGGGTCAACTGGAACTGGAAGCCTACGAACTACAGGATATGTGGCGAATTCAAAATGGTCTGCCCCCTGTGTTAGGTGATTTCAATGCCATGATGCTGGCCGCATCCTGTGAAGACTGAGCATTCGTTTGCTAGGAAGCCTCTGACTTAATCCCGAAATACCGCCGAAAAAGTTTATGTAATTCCATCACCAGAAGGATACTGAAGGCCATCATCAACAACTCTAACCACTCACCAAACGAAACCGGCTGGATATGTAATACATCGCGGATCCAGGGAGTATACATGGCAGCGATATGAATCAGTTGGGCAATCACCGTACCAAATAACAATATGCGATTGCGCAATAAATTATGCAGAAACACCGACAGTGTTTCCGAACGGCTATTAAAGACATGAATATTTTCGAATAACACCATCAGTAACAGAGTGGCATTCCGGGCCTGATCAATATCCAGGCCCTGGGCAAGCAAGGCCTGAAAAAGCATGAAACTAACGATGCCGATGACCAATGCTGAAACGATTATTCGCTCGACCATCAATCGATTAAAAATAGATTCTGAGGGCGCTCTTGGGGGATGAGCCAGTTCATCACCCTCCGCAGGTTCAAAAGCCAGCGCCACATCCTGTATACCATTGGTCACCAGGTTCAACCACAACAACTGCACCGCCAGTAGTGGCAGGGGCTGACCACTGAGTAGCGCCAGTGTAAACAGCACCAGTTCAGCGGCGCCGGTGGATACCAGCAGAAAAATCACCTTCCTGACATTAGCATAGGCAACACGCCCTTCCTCCACGCCCGCTACTATGGAACTGAAGTTGTCATCCGTAATGATTAAACTGGCCGTTTCCCGCGCCACATCGGTGCCGGATTTACCCATGGCCACGCCCACCTCGGCCTGGCCCAGGGCCGGTGCATCATTGGCGCCATCGCCACTGACCGCCACGAAATGCCCGTTACGTTGCAGGGACTGAACAATCTCCAGTTTCTGCGTAGGCTCTATTCGAGCGAACACCCGAGCATTGCGAGTCAGTTGATCGAAGTCCTGCTGATCCCTGGCTTTTCTTAACTCGGGCCCAGTGACCATCTGATCCGTGGAATCGGCCAACTCGAGCTCACGTGCAATGGCCAATGCAGTGGCAGGATGGTCCCCTGTCACCATCGCCACCTCGATCCCCGCCTGACGACATCTGGCCACAGCGTCTCGAGCCTCACTTCTCAGCGGATCGATCATGGCCACCAGCGCCAGCAATTCAAGCTGTTTTAAATGCTCCTCGCTGCACACTTCATTAGCAAGCAGCTGAACATCACCACTGGCCAGTGCCAAAATCCGATAGCCCTGATTGGCGAGTGATTGCGCTTGTGCCAGAAGCCTGTCTTCATCCACGGGCTCGGCAGCACCCTGGATATTCATCGTAGAACACATGGGTAACAATCGTTCCAGGGCACCTTTGACATAGGCGACTTGATGATCATCCACCTGGTTCAAACTGGCGGCAAACAAACGCTCGGACTCAAAGGGAATCACTGCCAGTTCCCGATACTGATCATTGGTATCGGCTTTAACCACACCCGCCTTGTGGGCCATGACCAGCAGTGCCACATCCACTGCATCGCCGTGTTGTACCCATTCCTCGCCACGCTGGCCGATAAAGGCATCATTAGGCAATACAGCCGCATGACAGATATGCTGTAATTGGGTGATTTGTTGACTCGTCAGTGATTTTCCAGCAGCAGTGATTTCACCCACCGGTCGCAATCCCTCGCCGCTGACCGGCCAGCTGTCACCGTCAGGTAAGACTATTTGGGTCACGGTTAACTGGTTAACCGTAAGCGTACCGGTTTTATCGGTAGCAATGAAGGTACAGGAACCCAGGGCTTCAACCGCCACCAGGCGCCGGATAATGACATTTCGCTTTGCCATTCGGCGCATGCCTACCGCCAGAGCCACCGTAAGTGCTACGGGTAACCCTTCAGGGATCACCGAAACGGCCAGGGCCACAGCCAGCAGAAACACGTCTTCCAGCGCTGTACCCATATTCAAAGCAATCAGTGCCAGCATGATGGTCGCAATCAGAACGATAATGGCGACCTTATGGGTAAATCGCTCCATACGGATCAGCAGGGGCGCTTTAGGCTGGGGTTTGTCCAGCACTTCACTGGCAATCTGGCCCAATTCTGTAGCCAGGGCGGTTGCCGTGACAATAGCCTTACCTCGGCCCCGCTCAACCAGGGTACCGGCAAACAACATATTTTTCCGGTCTCCCAGATAAGTGTCGGGCTCCAGCAACAGATCGGATTTTTTTATGGTGGCTGCTGATTCACCGGTCAGTAAGGATTCGTTGACTTCCAGATCATGACTGCTGAGTAAGCGCATATCGGCGGGAATCTGGTCACCGGATTCCACCAGCACGATATCGCCGGGAACCAGTGCTTGCGCATCCAGTTCATAGGTGTCACCACCGCGCAACACCCGACAGCTTGATGACACCAGCTGCTGTAATGCGGTGGCGGCCTTTTGAGCTGAATACTCCTGAATAGTACCGATGATGGCATTGATCAATAACACCGCAGTAATAAAACCGGCGTCAGACCATTCTTTGATGAGCAGGGAAACAATAGCAGCCACCAGCAATACATAGATTAACGGGCTGATAAACTGGCGCATTAAAACCACCCACAATCCTGGCGGTTTAGATTTGGGTAGACGATTTGGACCGTATTGCTGCAGACGATGCTGGACATCATCCAGCTCAAGGCCATGGACGGATGAATGTAACTTATCGATTACCTGAATATCGCTAAGCGTATAAGGGGAACGAAGAGTAGTAACAGGCTCGGTCTGAGTCAGAGGTCTATGGTTCATAAGTGGTATATTTAAATCCTTAATATCAAATCATAATCCATATTCAATCATGTAGATATGGGATATATATTGGACTCGCTACACTAATAGGAAGGCAAATTTAGACACACCGCTATCAAGCAAATCTTCATCCGGTTCAATACCCTCTGGCCAGCTGACAGGTTGTTTGTAATCGCATTACCCTGACCCGAAAACAGTTCTCTTAATCGTTATTTAAGCTCTTCACCATAAGCCATGATTTTATCTCAGGCCCTAATGGCACTTACTTAAGGTTTAAAGAAACAGATAGTTAGCATTAATCAATTGAAAAATATAGAGGTAATTTAGATTTATAAAAGAAAACGCAAATGATCACTTACGCGTATCCTTGCGCTTCGTGACATTATTAAATCCATTTACATCAACACAAATACTCGCGAAACAGGCTTAAAAATATTGTCTGCTACGGTTGAACAAAGCCTGGTCAGCCAGCCGATCATAAAGCATTGCGGTTATTACATTTTTAGCCTTAGTTTTTTTGATTTTTAGATGTCATGTTTTTGCTAAAGTAAGTGCTATTCATCTCAAGCTCATATATGAAAAACAGGCAAGCACATGCCAGGTTCGACCCGTAGAACGATTATAGATCCCCGAATATGAATAATTTACTTTTATAGGCCAAACAGAATAATTAATAAATGAATTTGCCATTAACTTCTCATCACCCAGCTTAGCCGAGAATACAAACTGAGTAGCTGATCTATGCCCAGTCGGCTAAATTTTTTTCACATAATTCATATATAAACCTCAGCCAGCCTGGATTTTTGATACCGATCATATATTAGCAATTCAGCATATGGAAATTTTCCAATATATACATTACTATGTCATGACACAAAAACACATAATAACGAATAATTTGGAGTTGATATGCAGTCCAGGAGTCGAATCTTGACCTTAGCCATGCTGTGCAGTTTAAGCGCAAATACCATGGCCAGCGATAATGTCGAAATCAACAGCTTCATGACCATCGGTCTGGCTACCAGTAGTAACGACGATGGTACCTACCTGAATCGAATCAATAACCATATCAGTCTGGAAAATGACTCACATTATGGTATCAATATCCGTACCGAAGTCCATGACCGCTTAACCGGTGCGGCACAGCTGCTGGCCAGCAGCGACAGCAGTAACTTCAATGTGGAAGCGGAATGGGCATACCTGAGTTATAAAGTCACTCCACAATCCAGTATCCGTGCCGGTAAACTGAACCTGTCCACTTTCCTGTTATCCGATTACATCACCGTCGGTTCACTCTACCCCTGGATTCGTCCACCCTCAGAAGTGTATGAAAATAACCCAATGAAGAACTACCTGGGTGTGGAATGGTTACACATCACTCGGTTTGGCAGCTTTGCCAAACTGACCTCACAGTTCTTTGTAGGCTCGGCCCAGGTACAGGAAAATAGTTCAACCTTATTCCAGGCGCAGGATGGTTACGGTGTTAACTTCCAGCTGGATACAGAGAGTGTCACCTTACGTATCGGCGCCATTACGCCAGAAGTGGTAATTGAATTTGCAGATCCTACTAATCCTGCGGCTCCACCAACGGTTTTTGATCAACAAGACCGCGCCCTGATGTACACCGCCGGCTTGTCCTGGGACTTCAGTGGATTCATTGGTTATTCTGAATATGTAAAAACCGAAGTTGATAACCAGACACAGGCCTTCTTCCCTAATCAGGAAGGCTTTTACCTGACTCTGGGCATGCAAATAGGTGATTTCCTGCCCCATGTGACCTATGCTAAATCTGATGGTGAAGATTACACTGGCACAGTTCCAGCACCACTAACTAGTGCAATAGAACCTAACAAGCAGGAATCCATCGCCCTAGGCCTGAGGTACGACATCGATGACAATATCGATTTCAAAGTTGAATACATGGTGGTCGAGCCTCAGGACGGCAGTAACGGTCTTAACTCCACGCCTCCCAGCAATGGTAAAGATTTTAACATTATCAGCATGGCCGTAGACGTAATCTTCTAAACTGGATGAACATTATGAGCAACTTGAGTAGTATAAAGACCTCATTAATCATCATGGCGAGTTTAGTCTTTATCTCTATGGGACCCGCCACACAGGCGGCCAATTACGGTGCCGGGGTACTGGAATTTCAGACGAAACTGGCGAACAATGGCAATGCCAATGCCCAGTATCGACTGGCTAATATGCTTGAATCGGGTCAGGGTACTCTAAAAGACCATAAACAGGCCATGCACTGGTATAAAAAGTCCGCGGCTCAAAATCATAAAGCGGCCATCGACCGACTGACCTATCTTGATATCCGTGAAAATGGTTTTAAGGCTTCACACAAACCCTGGTTAAATACACTTGAAAAATCGGCGGCCAGCCGTGACGGGGAAGCCATGCTACTGCTGGGCCAGATGTACGGCAATGGCATAGCTGTTAAGCAAGACAACAATAAGGCCATCGAACTTTTAAAACAGGCCAAAGCCACCGGTGTGACCGGCGCTGAAGACGAGTTGTTCAAAATCGAAAACCAATTGCACAGCTCCAAACAGCAAGAACGTCAGCAAGAACTAGAAAAACAGAAACAGAAACAGAAACAGAAACAGAAACAGGAAGCGGCTTATCGAGCCAGACAGGAAGAACAACGACGTGCTGCCGCTGCAAAAGCCCAGGCCCAACGTGAATATACTGAACGCGAACGCCGCAGGCTTGCTACTGAAGAAAAACGTAAAGCAGAAGAAAGGCGACGACGCCAGCAAACGGCAAAACAGTCCTCACCCAGCCCAGCACAAAGCCAGCCACAGAATGAGCAATTTGAATCCGATATCTGTAAAGGCAAAAAAGCTCGTTTCCTTACCGCTTGTCAGTAGCACACCACGAGTAACGTCAATAACAGAGGGAACCATCGGTTCCCGTTTTTTTTGCATTAGTTTTAGATATTCCAACTTGAAATCAAAAATTCTATTTTCAATCTGTCCTATTAAGTTCAGTCTTATACACTCTACCAAACATATGCTTTATCTTTTATTTACATGCATTTGCATTGCCTATATGACAGGAATTATTCCTACAATCCTGATGCATGTCCTCCATACCCACAGGGTATAAATACCCATAGGGCATAAATACCCACAGGGCATAAATCCATAAAGGTCAGTGATTTAATAAGCGAGGGCTAGCAGCGGGAGTGTTGTTCGAGTTTCTTTTTAAAGTCATTTCTATGATATTCCTTGAGAAACCGACTAATATTTTTGTTTTAGATCAATTCTGAACATATCGATTCAGATAATTATTAACTAATGACCAGCCTTAAGCCAAAATCTGTTGCAGCCATTCACTATGGCTTAAACTCATTTACCAGCCAGCGTTCACTGGCCACTATTATTTTATTCATGTTGGCCATTACCAATACCGCTTATGCTACAGACTGGATTAGCGAACGACGGAAAAGCCAGTTCCCCGATGAGTCGGCCTATTTACTGGTGCCACTGCCCTATAGCATGCCTGGCATAGGTGATGGTGCTTTTTTAATGGCTAACTTTTCCAACCTGGCTAACACCACCACCGATGCATATATGATTAAAGTGGTCGGTGATGCACAGGGCTACGCTTATCAGATTGATGAATTACCCATCATAGCCGAACATCTGTTTTTGAAGCTCTATCAGCATGATATTGATAGGGCCGCTGTGAATCAATACGATATCCGAGGTATGGATAATACCCATGAAAACAATTATTCCATACTCGATATCAGCCTGGCAAAATCCAGCACCATTGACATTAATCTTAGCTTTTATGATCGACGACTTAATTTTTATTATTCACACATTGAAAACAAATTCACTCTATCGGCGATCCGGGATTTTGAGGGAAATCTGATTACCCAGTTAGATAAACCCTATTCAGATTCAGACACCCAAAAAAGTTACCGTTTTGCCCTGGATTTGACCGATGACTACCTGGATCCAAGACAGGGTTTCCGTTTTTCCATAAGCTATCTGGACCGTCCTGCCAATGCCAGCAAAGACCCGGACTTCTATGCCCTGGATTACAAAATACTGACCTATCTGCCTATGGGGGAAAATAATACTCTGGTGTTTAATTATTACCAGTCCGACGCCCATGTACGCACACCTGGCGATACCGACCCGGACAATATCCGCACAGAGATTGGCCTGAACTGTGATATCAGCGATAGTGAATGCTTACGGGCCGAGCAACAACTGGTGGATAATCTTATCCGGGAACGCAGCCTGGGCACCGCCACCAATCTCGGTGGCCTCGAACGTTTACGCGCCTATCCGGATGATCGTTTCAAAGGCGCACATATGGCGTTTGTTGGTGCAGAATTCCGGCTTAATTTTGTCCAGGAAGCCACTCCCTTTAATTATCTGATCTGGAAGGATGTACGTACCGGTTACCAGCTGGCTTTTTTTGCCGAAGCAGGAACGGTTTCCGAGCGCTCATCCGAACGCTGGGATGAACGCCGTTATAGCTATGGCACCGGTTTTAGGTTATTAACCGCATCGGGCAGTGTCTATCGCGCCGATATTGCGTTTGGTGATGAAGATATGGAAATATCAGTGTTCTTCTTTTATCCCTGGGAGTGAATATATCAATATGTCTGCTTTATCTCAGAATTCACTGCAAATTAATTTATACTTA
>JBLYYN010000193.1:0-16213 GCA_048550535.1 Gammaproteobacteria bacterium | reverse complement strand
TGCACAAATGGGACACTAAGTGTGGCAGTTTTTTTAGGAGTGAGCTGTATAGAAAAGGGTCGTTAAAAGGCTACCGCGGAGCGGTTTAGTTCAACAGCTGAGTAGACGGAAAAATTCCGTAAAATAAATCGGATGTTTTCCGTATATCTCGGGGGCATGGGCGCATAATGCATTTGAATTCAACAACTTAAATTTTCCGCGCCCATGTTATACGGAATCAATCCACCTAAGCATCGAGATTTTACGGGCCATCCACCCTCCCCTGATTCACCCCATCAACATACAAGAACTGAATCCCCAAATCAAACCCAAAAAAATACCGGCCAAAGGCCGGTATCTTCTAACTTACAACTTAAGACTTACGACTTATAACTCGCTTTATCTCGTCTCCAACGCCTCTTTCTTCATCTGCTCAAGCGTAACATGCCGCACATCCTTACCCTTAACCAGATAAATCACATACTCACTAATATTTTTCGCATGGTCCCCAATACGCTCCAGGGCGCGGGCTGCCCATAAAACATTCAGACCACGCTGAATACTTCTTGGATCTTCCATCATTCGGGTAATCAGCTGTCGTGTAATGGCATCATATTCCTGGTCAATCTGTTCATCTTCTGAGGCCGCTTTTATTGCGGCTTCCACATCCATGCGGGCAAAGGCATCCAGTGCATCGTGCAGCATTTTAGCGACGTGATCACCCAGATGACGGATTTCAATATATTGCTGTTTGTTATCGCCACCCTCAGCCTGCTCCAGGGCCAGGGCCATTTTGGCCACTTTTTCCGCTTCATCACCGATGCGTTCGAGATCAGTAATGGTTTTAACGATCATCATAACCAGGCGTAAATCACCGGCCGTGGGTTGACGGCGTGCAATGATGTTGGTGCATTGTTCATCAATTGCTACTTCAAGGGCATTGACTTTGAAATCTTCATCAACGATGCGCTCTGCCAACTGTACATTTCCATCTTCTAATGCCGTGCATGCATCCTGCACATGGTTTTCAACCAGACCTCCCATAGTCATAACCTGGTTACGAACGCTATCCAGTTCAGCATTAAACTGTTGAGAAATATGTGCAGTCATTAGTAGTGTCCTTTGTCGGAAATCAATTAACCATAACGACCGGTAATGTAATCTTCGGTCTGTTTCTTCTCAGGATTGGTGAACAACTTATCGGTTGCACCAAATTCAATTAAGTCCCCCATATACATGAAGGCGGTGTAATCGGATACACGCGCTGCCTGCTGCATATTATGAGTCACTATGATGATGGTATACTGTGACTTAAGTTCATAAATCAGCTCTTCAATCTTCAATGTCGATATAGGATCCAGGGCCGACGCGGGTTCATCCAGTAACAGAACCTCAGGCTTGATAGCGATCGCCCGCGCAATCACCAGTCGCTGTTGCTGACCACCGGATAAACCCAGCGCGCTATCGTTCAATCGATTATGCACCTCATCCCACAATGCCGCACTTTTCAGTGCCCACTCCACCCTTTCATCGAGTATATGCCGTTTGTTAATACCCTGCAGTCGCAGACCGTAGGCGACGTTTTCATAAATCGATTTTGGGAATGGATTCGGACGCTGGAATACCATACCCACACGACGACGCAATGCAGAAACATCAACGCTCTTGTCGTAAATATCCATGCCATCCAGCACTATACCACCTTCGATATGTACTGAATCAACCAGATCATTCATACGATTAAAGCAACGCAACAGGGTGGATTTACCACAACCGCTGGGGCCAATGAATGCGGTAACGCGAGTACGAGGAACCTGCATATTGATATTGTTCAGGGCTGCTTTTTCCGCATAGGCCAGTTTAAGGCCATTCACTTCAAGGCAGATATCTTCATTCTCGATACTCAGTTGATTCACCCCCTGAGTCAGGAGTGAAGTATCTATAGCATGGGTGGGTATTTTATCGCTCATATACGAATACTCAATTTACAATTCCATCAATGATCAAGGGCTTTGAAGCGTTCACGTAAACGATTACGCAACATAATGGCCGACAGGTTCAGCAATACAATAACCAAAACCAGTAAAAATGAAGTGGCATATACCAGTGGGCGCGCCGCTTCGATATTCGGACTCTGGAAACCCACATCATAAATATGAAAGCCCAGGTGCATAATTTTTCGATCTAAATGTACAAATGGCAAATTGCCATCCATCGGTAACTGGGGTGCCAGTTTCACCACGCCCACCAGCATCAGGGGTGCAACCTCTCCGGCCGCACGAGCCACCGCCAGAATCAGTCCGGTCATAATCGATGGACTGGCCATGGGTAGAACAACTTTCCATAGCGTCTCGAATTTAGTGGCGCCCAGCGCCAGACTGCCTTCTCGAAAGCTACCGGGAATACGTGCCAGGCCTTCTTCGGTTGAAACGATCACCACCGGCAAGGTCAGCAGTGCCAGAGTCAGGGCCGCCCACATCAAACCCGGGGTACCGAAGGTCGGTGCCGGCAGTGACTCGGGAAAGAATAAACGATCAAGATTACCGCCTAGAAAATAGACAAAGAAACCCAGGCCGAATACACCGTATACAATGGAAGGTACACCGGCCAGATTATTCACCGCTATGCGTATGAGCCGTATAATCGGTCCCTGGCGAGCATATTCACGTAAATAAACCGCAGCCA
This sequence comes from Gammaproteobacteria bacterium, assembly GCA_048550535.1. Taxonomy (GTDB): domain Bacteria; phylum Pseudomonadota; class Gammaproteobacteria; order SZUA-229; family SZUA-229; genus CBDULX01. The sequence goes on along the minus strand of JBLYYN010000193.1, from coordinate 13,549 downwards.
CTACACCCAGTGGCGTTACCAGCACCGACATCAGCAAGACCATGGTCACCGTTCCGAAAATAGCCGGAAAGACACCACCCTCAGTATTGGCTTCACGGGGATCATCAAGTATAAAATCGATAAAGTTGGACACATAAAGCACCAGCTTTTCCAATACATTCATACTATTGGGTTTAAGTACCGAAATCATATCAGCCAGTTGCAACTCAATAATACGACCATCCATAATTTCAAATGAGGCACTGTCCTGATTGATGTCATCCAGTAATTTATTTAACCGGATACGCAGTAAATCATATTCAGCATAGAGCGCTTTTTCAGCGGTTTCTATCTGCTGAATATTTTCAGGACTATCCTTGCCCTCAAGTGCCAGGCGTTTAAGTTTTAGACGTAAACGCTCCAGCTTATAGTTGATATCACCGATGGCACCTCTCTCAAGCTTGTGAATTTCAGCACGTAGTTCGATGGCACGCTGCAGACGCTGATTTAATACATTCCAGGCAGCATCCCCTTCAGCCAGCAGAGTCTTGTTTTCGTAAATGGATTTAAGATAACCATAGAAATTACCCCACTCGACACGCTCAACTCTGATCAGCGGCTCCGGTTGTTCCATCTGCTGGATTTCATGATCATTGATCCAGCGAAAATCTGCATTTAATTGTTCGCGATTACCGGTTTTTAATAACCAGCGTTTGATATCGGTCTGCTTGCCAGAGGCATCGCCCAGACCTGATTCGTTGAAGCGTTCACGACTGATGAATTCATATTCAATGAGTTCCCCAATTAGGCGTTTCTGTTGAGCTTCATCGCCATAACTGATCTGCTGGATATCAGAGGGCCAGAAATGCCCCATACCACGTATCGCTATCAACAACAGCAAGCCAAACACAATCACAATACTGGCACTGACCGCCCCTGCGTTTAACCAGATCCAGGGGGCACCACTTTTCCACCAGTCTTTTAAATTTTTCGATACAGATTTCACGATTCATTCAATCCAGGTTGGATTACAGGCTACTGTAACGTTTACGCAGGCGTTGACGCACCACTTCCGCAACGGTATTGAAAATAAAGGTCACCAGAAACAGCACCAGTGCCGCCAGGAACAGAATTCTATAATGGGTGCTGTCCACTTCTGATTCCGGCAATTCCACGGCAATATTGGCCGACAGGGTGCGCATGCCTTCGAAGATACTCATGTCCATGATGGGTGTATTACCGGTGGCCATCAGCACAATCATGGTTTCACCCACGGCACGACCGAAGCCGATCATGACTGCGGAAAAAATACCCGGGCTGGCCGTTAACAGAACCACTCGAGTCAAGGTTTGCCAGGGTGTCGCACCCAGGGCCAGTGAACCATTGGTGAGTATCTTCGGTACACTGAAAATCGCATCCTCGGTAATGGAGAATATGGTGGGAATAACCGCAATGCCCATGGCGATACCGACCACCAGCGAATTACGCTGGTCATAACCTATACCCAGTGTCTGTTTCATCCACAGACGAAGGTTGCCATCAAACAACACCTGCTCGAATGCAGGAGCTACCGCGAATGAAAACCACACCAGTAGAATAATCACTGGAATCAGTAAAGCCGCCTGCCAGCCCTCCGGCACCAGATAACGGATCTGTTTGGGCAGGCTGGTCCACAGCAGCGCAAACAGAATCAGCCCCACCGGCAACACCATGACCAGGGACAGGATCGCCAGCAGATTGTCTTCCACAAGAGGCGCAAACCACAGACCGGCAAGAAAACCCAGGATAACGGTGGGTAGCGCTTCCATGATTTCAATACTGGGTTTTACCCAGCTGCGCATCTTTGGCGCCATAAAATAGGCGGTATAAATGGCCCCCATGATGGCCAGGGGTATGGCCACCAGCATGGCGTAGAACGCTGCCTTCAGGGTGCCAAAAGCCAATGGCGCCAGGCTGAATTTCGGTTCGAAATCATTATCTGCCGAGGATGACTGCCAGATATATTTTGGCTCGGTGTATCCTTCATAGGTCACCTCACCCCAGAGCGAACTCCAGGACAGCTCTGGATGGGGGTTATCAATTTTGTACAGATGATACTGCTCGTTATCCGAGTTAATTAATAATCGGTTTGCCCTGGACGACAGGGCCACCAGCCGAGGCGAGTAGTCAATCAGGGCCTCCTGGTACAACAGCTTATCTGCCGTGGTGTGATAAATCTGTAAATGGCCATCCTGATCCAGGCTCAGCAGGCCCTTACGACGTTTTTCAGGCAGCAGCTGAGTGACGGCTTTTTCAGCCTGATAACCACGGACTTCCTTAAGCTGGTACTGGTTCTTCTCATCACGTTGCAAGGTCCATTGTTGGACCCAGCCCAGGTCATCGGCGGTGATGATGGATACACCACCCAGTAACATCTTTACTGTCACCAACTGGCGTCCCGGCTCCACCAGTATCATCTGATCGACCAGTTGCACATCATCCAGGTCACTGATGTTGTAGTAGATGATCTGGCCCTGTTTATCCGCCAGGTACAGCCATTCACCTAATGGGTCCAGTAACATATAACTGGCCGCGAATGGGATTTCCAGTAATGCTTCAGAGACAGGTTCAGCATCTTCATCTTCGTCTTCCGCATACAAGCGCTGGAGCAACAGCTGTCCGTCACTGGCCATGGCGGCCAGCACCAGTTCATCATCGACTTTGGTCGCTGTAATAAGAGCAATATTAGCCAGGTAATTCAGTTCCAGCGGTTCCTCGCCGAACACGGTATTCACAATAGGTTCGAGGGTGCGCTCATCGGCAACAAAATTGACCAGGTAACTGATAGAGACAAATAGCACTCGACCATTATCCAGTGCCAGTAATAGCTGCTTGCCCTCAATATCCAGCTCATCAATCGCTATTATGCTTGAGTATTCCGGCAGCTCGAGCTGTTCTGTACTAACCGTATCGCCCTTTTCCAGATCAAAGAACTGTAACTGACCCGCAGATGAAATTCTCAGCCCGAGATGACCGCTCTCTTCCACCCCAAGGTACATCGTTTTAGCCCCATCCTCGGTCTCCAGCTGATATTGAGCCAGCTGTGTCACCTCCGGTGAACTGAAGATTGGAGCCACGACCCACAGCAGGTAGAAAAAGATCAGTACTATGGCGAATATGATACTCACACCACCCAGACCGATGCTGTGGTGAGCGATTTTGTCAATCAAGGCCCGTTTACGACGTTGCCAGTTCTGTTCGGTAATACTGATGTAGCTCATAATTGACCTGAAGCTGTAAGCCAACCGTTTAATGAAAGGGTATTCTGGGTAGTATGACTTGCCGGAATAACAGGCCCGCAGGACTGCTCGGGAATATATATTAAATCTGGTTCGCTCATCAAATCATTCACACAGCTTGTTGTTATGGTCTCAGGCACAGCGCTATATTATTTCAGGTATGTGACATTTTTATGACAAACCTGGGCCAAATTTGGATTGGCGGCATTATACACCTGAATCAGATCTGAATTTTAGTGAAAATCCGGTTGATTTTAAAAAAATATTCGGCCATAAAAAAAGGGGCAGGCCCCAGGGCCTGCCCCTTCTCATACTAAATCAACCCGTATTAGTTTAATTTAGCCAGTTCTTTATCCGCAACCTTCTTCGGCAGTGGGATATAACCGTCTTTCACAACTACCTGCTGGCCGATTTTAGACAGTACCAGCTTGACGAATTCACGTTCCAGCGGAGTCACAGGCTTGTTCGGATGCTTGTTCACATAAACATACAGGTAGCGAGACAAAGGGTAGGTTTTGTTAATGGCATTTTCAGCCGTAGCGGCAATGAAAGGCTTACCCGGTTTCTTGGTCAGCGGCACCGCCTTAACACCTGAGGTTTTGTAACCAATACCGGAGTAACCAATGCCGTTCAGTGATGAAGACACAGACTGCACAACAGAGGCTGAACCTGGCTGCTCATTCACGTTATTTTTGAAATCACCCTTACACAGGCCTTTCTTCTTGAAGTAGCCATAGGTACCCGATACCGAGTTACGACCATAGAGCTGGATAGTACGGTCTTTCCAGGAACCGGTCAGGCCCAGAGCACCCCAGTTGGTGATGTCTGATGGCGCACCACACTTACGAGTAGCCGAGAACACCGCATCCACATCAGGAATACTCATGCCTTCTATTGGGTTGTCTTTGTTAACATATACCGCCAGGGCATCGATGGCTACACGAATAGGCGTGGCTTTGTAGCCGTGTTTTTTCTCAAACGCCTCTTCTTCCTTGCTCTTCATCTTACGGCTCATGGGGCCCAGATTTGAAGTGCCTTCAGTCAGTGCTGGTGGCGCAGTGGACGAACCGGCGGCCTGAATCTGGATATTCACATTGGGGTACTGACGCTTGAATTCTTCAGCCCAGAAGGTCATCAGGTTTGCCAGAGTGTCGGAACCCACACTGGACAGGTTGCCAGAGACACCGCTCACAGATTTATAATCAGCCAGATTAGGATCAACCTTGGCTTCGGCATTCACACTGCCGGCAAATAAAGTTGCAGCAGCGGTAAAGCCTGTGAGTGCTGCAGTGGCGAAAATACGGTTAAAATTCATTCAGGTTTACTCCGGTTTGTTAACTGTGGCGAAGTATGAGGTCAAAATATTACAGTTTTATGAAATCCATATGACGGAATCGTTACATGCTTGATATTGCCCGTTTAGATTGAGCTCCGTTATTATCACCGGCTACTACTCGGGCCTGGGGAAATCGACAGCAGAATTCAGATCCACGGCCTTTCTCGGTTGTAATCTGTAATTCAGCATCGTGCCGCCGCAGTACCTGTTTCACAATAGCCAGTCCAAGTCCGGTACCGCCGGCCGAGCGAGAACGCCCGACATCAATACGGTAGAAACGCTCGGTTAATCGAGGTATATGCTCAAACGCTATACCTGCACCGGTATCTTTCACGCAAAATCGGGCATCATTACCAAAGGCAGACCATGACAGAGTAATGTCCCCCTGGTCCGGAGTATACCGTATGGCGTTGGTCACCAGATTGACAAAAGCGCTGTATATTTCTTTTTCTATACCCCTGAGACGTATGTTTTCATCGATTTCAACATGGATATGATGCCGCCCATTGCTGATTTGCTCAGCTTCTGCATAAATATTCTTCACCAGAGTTGCAATATTGATCACTGAACATGAATCCGGTGAGCTGGGAGTACCCGTATCCAGCTTGGATAACAACAACAAATCCTCCACCAGTGTTTTCATACGCTGTGCAGGAATTTCGATTTTACCCATATACTCGCGTAACACGGCCTCATCGCAGTCCTGATCGTCTTTCAGGGTTTCCAGATAGCCCATAATTACCGTCAAGGGTGTTCTCAGTTCATGGGAAACATTGGCGATAAAATCACGCCGCATGGTCATCAAACGCTGGATGTGAGTCACATCACTCACCATTAACAGACGTTGATTACTGCCGTAGGGTGTGACCCGAATACTCAGAATTTTACTACTATCCAGTGGAGAGGCGATTTCAAGATGCTCACTATAATCACCCAGAGCGATATAATGAATAAACTGGGGATTACGAACAAGATTACCAATATGCTGACCCTGATCCGATTGCTTAAGGCCCAGCATGGATGAAGCGGTCTGGTTGAACCAGACGATTTGCCCTTCTTCAGAAATGACCACCGTAGCATCGGGTAACACACCGGATGAATCCTGCCAGCGCCGTAGCAGTTGCGAGAGTTTCTTTTTACGGTTTCGACTTCGAGATCGTATTCGATAGATACGAAAAGCCAGCTCTTCGAATATGCCACCAAACTCTTCGGGCTCACTGAAGCCTTTATTGACCCATTTAGCGAATTTAACGAATCGCCTGCCCAGCAAGAACAGATAACTGAGCAGCCCGGCCACAATCCCCCATACAGGAAATCCCAGAATCAGGCCCAGTAGCCAGAAACCCGCTACATTCAGGGCAACACGCCAGAATTCGCTGCTCCAGAAATGGGGCATTGAGCATTACCTCTGTTGTTAAAGCAAAGACCTAGGGCACCTCTATTAATTCTGGATATGCCAGATTGAGTTTTAAAATTCGCCAGATCAAGACGCAGATCGCATGTAATAGTTGACTATTGCAAAGATTTGCAACGTAGAGATGGCGAATTTTAAACTCAAGATGCTTATTCATGAATTAATAGAGGTGCCCTTACTTGATCGAAAAACGATAGCCGGCTCCACGAACCGTTTGCACCCATTTTTCATAACCAAAGGGTGACAGCAGTTTACGCAATCGCAGGATATGTACATCAACCGTACGTTCCTCAACATAAACATTTCGCCCCCACACCAGGTCCAGCAACTGTTCACGACTGTAGACGCGATCCTGGTGTTTCATAAAAAACTCAAGTAACTTGAATTCTGTCGGGCCTATTTGAACAGATTCATCGGCCACGCTCAAGCGATGGGCCTTCATATCCAGGGTCAGATTTTTGAGCTTCAGTGTCTCGTCTTCGTCATTTCCACTGCGTCGCAGCAAGGCTCTAATCCTTGCCATCAGCTCCTTGGGTGAAAAAGGCTTGGTGACATAGTCATCAATACCGGTATCAAAACCCTGTAATTTATCCGTTTCCTCACCACGAGCGGTAAGCATTATGACCGGTACATGCTGCACAAATTGGTCGCGACGAATTTTTCGAACCAGATCCGGGCCATTCATCCCGGGAAGCATCCAGTCCACCAGCATAATATCCGGTAACACGCCGCCCAACTTATCTAACGCCTGTTCTGCATCTTCTGTTTCGATCACGGCATAGCCAGCCCGCTGCAATGAAAATACCAGCATATCGCGGATATCGTGGTCATCCTCAACCAGTAGGACTGTTTTTGAACTCATTGAAATATGATCTCATGTATTAATGACATCAGCTATTAAATTACGAATTTATTACAGCTTTATGACAATCCCGCCATAAACAGCAATTACGACACAATTTGTTAATATCTGCGATAGAAAATGCCTTATTCCGTACGCAATGCATCGACTGGATTCATCCGTGCAGCTCGCCTGGCCGGAGCCACACCCGCCAGTAGCCCCACCATCATTGCCAACACTACAGCCAGCAGCGCAAAGTGCCAGGGCGTATGCACCGGTATAGCCGGTATGATGATATGTACCAGTTCTGATATCGACCAGCCCAGTAACAGGCCCAGCACACCGCCAATGGCCGACAGTAACATAGCCTCAGCCAGAAACAGAATCAGTACCTGACGCCGCTCAGCACCCAAAGCAGTCAGCAGGCCAATTTCAGCGGTCCGTTCTTTTACCGCAATGGTCATAATGGTAAGAATCCCGACACCCCCCACCACCAGCGAAATTCCCCCCAGCGCACCGACGGCAAAAGTGAGAATATCCAGCACCGAATTCAACACCTCCAGCATCTGTTCCTGAGTGACAATGGTGAAGTCCTCTTCACCATGACGAGACATCAGCACCTGCTTGATCCGTGCACTCACTACATCTGCCGCCACATCCTTTTTATACAGCACATCGATTTCCATCAGGCTTTCGCGATTAAACAGTTCCATGGATTTGGCGGCAGGTATGTACACGGCATCATCCAGATCAAAGCCCAGCATCTGCCCCTTCGACTCCATCACACCAATCACACGAAAACGAGAACCTCCGACACGAACAAATTTACCCAGTGGCACCGTACTTCCAAAAAGCTCCTGTTTCACGCGACTGCCCAGCACAATAAAAGCACGTGCTGTGCGTGGATCGTCATCGGGCAGGAACTGTCCGGCAGAGACCTTAAATTGCCATACCTTCGGCATTTCATGGCCAATGCCGTAAATCGTGGTGCGTCGTTGCAGCTTTTCAGCCTCAACCGCCGCATTGCCCTGTACCAGCGGTACAGCAGCGATCACCTGTGGCAGCTGACGAACTGCGATAGCATCATCCAGCGATAGAGGACGAACATTACTCATCACCGCACCAGACATACCATGGGTAGTCGCCTTACCCGGTGTGATAGCAATCAGGTTGGTGCCAAACTGACTGAACTCAGCGAGCACAAATCGATGCAGGCCTTCCCCCATCGAAGTCAGCAACACCACGGCCGCTATACCCACGGCGATGCCCAGTGCAGTTAAACCACTGCGCAGGCGGCGGGCACGCACCGCACTGAATGAAAGATCGATCAGGTCCGTTAGTATCATCATCCGCGCCCGGATAAGGCCATAACAGGATCAAGGTCTGCCGCACGTCGCGCCGGTAACAGACCAAATATCAATCCACAGCCGACAGCCACTGCCACTGCCGCCCACAGCGCCCAGTTAGGGGCCTGAAATGGGAAGTCAGGATAATATTGCTGCAACAGCCAGTTTCCAGAAAAGCCGACCATGAGTCCCAGTAATGCCCCCAGAATGGATAAGAAGGCTGACTCGGTTAGAAACAGCATAATAATCTGTTTGCGTGGTGCACCCAGTGCTTTAAGCAGGCCAATTTCAGCGGTGCGTTGCGCCACCGCTACCAGCATCACATTCATAATCATGATACCGGCAACCAGCAGACTGATGGCCGCAATCCCTCCCAGTGAATAGGTCAGTGCCGAAAAGATCCGGTCAAAGGTGCTTAACAGAGCATCCTGCGACAGTACCGTAATATCGTCTTCCCCATCATGACGAGTGCGAATAATATTGATGACGTCCTGCTGGGCAAGGCTCATCACATCACCACTGCGTGCCTCAATCAATATGCGAAACATCGAGGTTACATTGAACAATGACTGCGCCGATGCCACTGGCATAATGAGCACATCGCCCATATCCGCACCCATTGACATGCCCTCTTCATCCAGCACACCAATCACTCGACAGCGATAATTACTCACCCGCACCCACTCACCCAATGGTGCCTGTGTACCAAACAATTCTTTATACAGGGTATAACCGAGCACACAGACCGGTGATGCGCGTGTCAATTCCAGTTGCGGTAGAAACTGACCACGGAACAGAGACAACTGGCGCACCTCATACAGGCTGGCAGTAGAACCCATAATCATCACTTCCCTTTCCAGCTGGCGGTAGGACACGGGTGCCGCACCCACGACGATGGGGGCCAGTTGCCGTATATGGCGGCTTTTTTGCAAGGCGACAACATCCTGCAGGGTCAGGTCACGGGGGGTTTCCCCCATCATGGGTATAGCTGCGCCGGTGGTTTCCGATCGACCGGGTAAAACAATCAGTAAATTGGTGCCCAGTGATGAAAACTGCTGGCTGACATAAATCCGTGCCCCTTCTCCCAATGAGGTCAGCAACACCACCGATGCAACACCAATGGCCATCGCCAGTAACATCAAATAGGTACGCGAGCGGTAACCCTGCATGGCATTAAAGGCAAATTGCACCACGTCATTCAATCGCATTACAGCAGCACCTTGCCATCAACCATATGGATGATGCGGTCGGCGCGCTCACCGAGTTCCACATCATGGGTGACCAGCAACAGAGTAATGCCCTGTTCGTTGAGCTGCTCCAGAATATTGATAACATCAATGCCGGAGGCATGATCAAGATTACCAGTGGGTTCATCGGCCAGCAGCATAACCGGCTTTGTCACCACGGCACGCGCAATGGCAACACGCTGGCGCTGACCACCGGATAACTGATCCGGTCGGTGATGACCGCGATCGGTCAGGTTCAATGAAGCCAGTGCCTCGCGCACTCGCTGATCGCGTTCTTCATGATCAACACCGGCCAGCGTCAGTGGCAGGGCAACATTCTCGGCAGCGGTTAATCTGGGTATCAGGTGAAAGGTCTGAAACACAAAGCCCACTTTTTCACGTCGAACTCTGGCCTGCTCCAGTTCGGTCAGTTTAGTGACATCATCGCCATTGAGAAAATAATTGCCACTGTCGGGTTGATCCAGCAAGCCCAGCACATTGAGCAATGTTGATTTACCGGAACCGGAAGGCCCCATGATGGAGACGTAGTCACCGTCTTTAAGTTGCAGGCTAACATCATCAAGACCATGCACCCGCTCGTCTCCAACCGTAAACGTACGATTTATGTGTTCAAGCCTGATCATTTTGTTTCTGGCTTTTCGATTTTGGCCAGGGCACCGTCGGCAATCCCTTTACGATCGACCGTGGTCACCACCTGTTCATCCTGCTCGAGTCCGCTGATAATTTCAGTATGGTCCCAGTTGGCCAGGCCGATTTTCACATCACGCAGCTCCAGTGTGCCTTCACCATTATTGAACACATACACCTGCTGCTTGTCGATCACCGCCTCCGTTGGCACCCGTAACACATTGTTACGCGTTCTTAAAATCACTTCAGCATCGGCACTGTAACCCGGCAGCATCTCCACCATGTCCTCCGGGTTGTCAAAAATCACTTCTATATCCACCGTGCGTGCCTGTTTTTCGCGGTCCAGTACATAGTCTGCAATACGGCGTACCCTGGCAGGAAAACGTCGTTCCTTGAAAGCATCCAGACTGATGCGTGCCAGCATATCCGGCTTGATTTGTGGGGCGTCCACTTCATCAATAGGCGCCATGACATAAAAACAGCCACGGTCAACCATATCCACTGCCGGCAGGGTCAGAATACCCGGAGGTGACGGTGTTACGTATTCACCAATTTCACCATTAACTTCCACCACCACACCGGTAAACGGTGCTTTTAACAGGGTCCGTTCAAGTTGCGCCCTGACCACAGCAATACGATCTTCACTGACGATGGCCGAGGTATGTGATGCAACACAATCTGCACGCTGTGATTTTGCTGTCGCCACCGCCTGGTCTATCTGTTCTTCAGAAATGGCTCTGGTTTTACGCAGCTCCGTTTTACGTTTCGCATTTTTCTCGGCAATATCTGCCTGCACACAGACACTTTCGGCACGTGCCCTGGCGGCCTTGGCTTCGGAACGGGCGAGGCTGACTTCCGCCTTTAAATCATCATTCCATAACTCCAGCAGCACAGCGCCCTTCTCGACCCGATCACCCTCTTTAATCGACAGTGATGCGATCTGCCCGCCCATTGCCGGTGACATCTGAGCGCGTCGACAGGGCATCACCGTACCGGCCCGTGTATTGGCCACCGTTTCTTCAATCGTTCCCATCTCTGCCGCCTGCACCTGCACCAGTATCGGTTTCGGACGTGTGTTGTAAACCAGCAACAGCACAATCGCCACGACCACGGCAGCAAAGATCAACAAATGTTTGTTTCTTTTTATCATGCTACATCCTTTGTCATGTTCGCATTGATTATGGAACTGTGCATAAATCTTACTGCTGATTTCAATCAACAGAAAAGCAAATGCACCACAAAGCCCGCTACTGCCACCTGCTTTGAATAAGCCTTTACATACTTTAGGGACGGCTCACTTTTCTAAGGAAACTCTGAACAAGTGTCATCTCGACTGGAGCGAAAGCGAAAAGGACGACTGCATGGATGCAGTCGTCCTTTGCAGTCGGGATGACAAAAGACAGTTAATCAGAGGCTCCTTAAACCTTACTGCTGATTTCGATCAACAGGAATGCAAATGCACTCACAAAACCCGCCACTGGCACCCACTTTGAATAAACCTTTACAGCCTTTGGTGCCGGCTGACTTTTTTTAATTCGCAACAACGCCAGATTCACCAGTGAAAAGACCATCAACACCAGAAAACTGGTCAACTCCGCCAGTGTGACCAGTGGCAACAGCAGTGCAAACAACAGCACCAATGCAACCACCAGCAAGGTACTGTTAACCGGTGTTCGGGTAACCGGATTTACATAGGTGAGAAATTCCGGCAACCAGCCCCGGCTTGCCATGCCATAAAGCATACGCGATGACATAACAATCTGAATCAATGTGCCATTAATGACCGCAAACATACCGATAAAACTGATGACAATCGGTGTTTTTCCCGTTGCAGTCATATACACATCCGCCAGAGGTGCATCACTCTGGGCCAGTTGCTGTGGCGACATCACCAGTACGGCAACCACCACCACCGCGGCATATAACAGGGTAGAAATAACCACACTCAGCAGAATAGCCCGCGGCATGTTGCGTTCCGGTACCACGGCTTCTTCAGCCACATTCACCATATCCTCAAAACCCAGGTAGGCATAAAAGGCCAGAAACGCACCGGAGAAAACACCCAGCCATGGAATCACCCCCAGAGAAACAGACTGCTCATCCAGGCGCTGTGGAATCTCGACAACATACTCGGCACCCACCCACACAATCAGTAATAGACCCGCAATTTCAATCACCGTCAACAGAGCCGCCACCGTGAGTGACTCAGAAATACCCCAGATCGCCAGCATGCCGAGCGTGAATAATGCCAGAGTAATAATCAGCCAGTCTGGCCAGTGCACAAACACCTGCACATAACCGGCAAAACCATGGGCAATCGCTGCAGAAGATACGATCCCTGCCAGACTGATCAGCACGCCCACCAGCAAAGCCAGGGGCCGGATATGAAAAGCTTCATACACATACGCAGCAACGCCGGCACTCACTGGGTAGCGAGCGGATAATTCGGCATAGGTAAAAGCAGATATTGCGGCAATAATGGAAGCTATAAAGAAGGCCAGCGGGGCAAAGTAACCCGCCTCACCCGCGACCTTGCCAACCAGAACATAGATACCGGCCCCCAGAATATTACCCAGACCATAAAAGGTAATAAGCGGTAAGGAAAGGCTGCGTTTCAGGCTATGTTGTTGTTGTTTCATTTAACATAATCCAGTAAAGATGCTTGGAGCGGCATATTAATACAGGCATATACTAACCCGTTCAGGTGGTTTTTTAATTCAGGTCATTTCCTGGTAAAATTTCTTACAGGGCGCAATGCCCATGCCATAAGGGTTTGCGCCCCATCGTGAAAATAAATAGCATCACCTACTTCCAATACCACAATATGTTGTGGTATTTTACCCCCACGACCACAACATAAGCATAATCAAACACTAATATTTTAGGCTGGAGTTTGGCCATAAATACTGCTTACGACATATTTTAAAAAAAACGAATAAACTGAAGGACGCCAAAATGTCTGCACCGCAACTGCATGCTATACCCAATAACGTAAATGAAGTGCCTTATCAAGATGCCTCCATGGACATCTGGGATACCAAATACCGACTGAAAGCCAAAGATGGTTCACTGATTGATCATACCATCGATGAAACCTATGAGCGTGTTGCCAAAGCCCTGTCTGACGTTGAAACCACCGCCAAACTCAAAAAAGAGTGGCATGAGAAGTTTCTCTGGGCCCTGCGCCATGGCGCCATACCGGCTGGCCGTATCATCTCCAATGCCGGGGCACTGGAACACAAACCCGCCACTTCCACCATCAACTGTACCGTATCAGGCACCATTGAAGACTCCATGGACGGCATTCTGGAAAAAGTCCACGAAGCCGGACTCACCCTGAAAGCCGGTTGTGGCATTGGCTATGAATTCTCCACCCTGCGCCCAAAAGGCGGTTATGTTTCCGGTGCCGGTGCCTATACTTCAGGGCCTTTGTCCTTCATGGATATCTACGACAAGATGTGTTTCACCGTGTCTTCAGCCG
>JBLYYN010000192.1:0-6080 GCA_048550535.1 Gammaproteobacteria bacterium | reverse complement strand
TTCCCGCCAAAACGGTATCGACTTCCGATTCCGAGGCACTGCAAAATCTTGAGCGTAACCTGAAGCTGGTGGTGTTTGGTCAGGATCAGGCTATTGCTACTATGACCGATGCAATCAAGATGTCTCGCTCCGGATTAGGTAATGTGGACCGGCCCATAGGTTCATTCCTGTTCTCAGGCCCTACCGGTGTCGGTAAAACCGAGGTGACTCGTCAGCTGGCGAAAGTTATGGGTATAGAGCTGATTCGTTTCGATATGTCGGAATATATGGAACGGCATACCGTATCCCGTTTGATCGGTGCACCTCCAGGTTATGTTGGTTTTGACCAGGGTGGTTTATTGACTGATTCCATTAACAAGCATCCTCATTCGGTGTTGCTGATGGATGAGATCGAGAAGGCCCATCCCGATGTATTCAATCTGTTATTGCAGGTAATGGATCACGGCACCCTGACCGACACCAACGGTCGTAAAACCGATTTCCGTAATGTCATCATTGTCATGACCACCAATGCCGGGGCCCAGTTGATGAGTCGTCGTAGCATGGGATTTACCAAGCAGGACCATGAAACCGATGGTATGGAAGAAATTAAACGTATGTTTAGCCCGGAGTTCCGCAATCGACTGGATGGTATTATTCAGTTCAAGGGACTGGATGAGCGTACCATTGCCAACGTGGTCGACAAGTTCATTATTGAACTGGAACAGCAGCTGGAAGAAAAACGAGTGGTACTGCAAGTTGATCAGGCAGCCCGTAACTGGCTGGCCAGGAAAGGTTATGATCCGGCCATGGGTGCCAGGCCAATGGCGCGTGTTATTCAGGAGCACCTGAAACGAGTGCTGGCGGAAGAGCTATTGTTTGGCCAGCTGACCAAGGGCGGTACGGTAAAGGTTCACCTGAATGATGCCGAAGATGATCTGGAAATTGAAGTCGTGGAAAAGGAACAGGCAGTCAGCTAAACCAGTATCTCATTATGGATGAAAAAAGGGCTATGAAACTCATGGCCCTTTTTTATATCTTCGAGAATAGATTATTTCGCGCGGTAGACAATACGGCCTTTTTCAAGGTCATAGGGCGTGAGTTCTACGGTGACAGTATCTCCAGTCATAATACGAATATAGTGTTTTCGCATGCGCCCTGAGATATGAGCGGTCACAATATGACCGTTTTCAAGTTCGACTCGGAACATGGTATTGGGCAGAGTTTCTACCACGGTACCGTCCATTTGTAATGCTTCTTCTTTAGCCATTAAGCTTCTCATGTTTCATTCTTGCGGCACAATTATCAATAAAATGGCGAGTTAAGCAAGTGTTTTAACTATTTGTCGGGTACAGATGCTGTTTTTAAGGGTTCTAATAGCAACGTGGGGTCTATGGTGGTTTGATTGGCCATCACTGCCAGATGTAAATGGGCGCCTGTGACACGGCCTGTTTGTCCTACCGTACCTATGATCTGTCCCTGTTCGACTCGATCGCCGGGTTTAACGTCGATGCTGTGCATGTGTGCATAAAGACTGATCAATCCCTGACCGTGATCCAGGTAAACCATATTGCCACTGAAGAAAAAATTACCGGCTTCGATGACGGTGGCAGATTCCATGGCTTTAATAGGGGTGCCTTCGGGAGCGGCGATGTCCAGGCCTGAATGGGGTCGCCGGGGTTGATTGTTGAAAAAACGACGCAGTCCGAAGTTGCTGCTGACTCTCCCGTCGACGGGAATAATAAAGTTGGTTTTAACAGCCTGGTCCGACCAGTGACGTTTGGCACGGGCTTTTTTTACGCGCTCTTTTTCAATCCGTTTCATGTCTTCTTTGGTGGGATTGACCTTGCGCTTGTTTTTTATAGTTAGGTACTGGGTTTCAAACTGCTTACTGTTAACGGCAAAATGACGCGTCTGGTCCGGCTTACCTGGCCACTGTAGTTTGATTTTTTGCGGACCGGGTTTTGTGCCGAGGGGAATGCCCACCATGGCGTGGGGTTCACCATCTATATTGATGACAGCAATCCGTTTGTTATTGTAATAAACATGGGGTATTGGATGGTCATCGGGTATGGCGACCAACGCCAGTCCACCGGGCACGGAATCTACTCTGGGTTGTGCCAGGGTTACAGAGCTTAGGCAAAATAGAGCTAGCACATATAGTATTTTGTGAAATAACACGTTCAGATCATTGATTGCTGAGTTGGCATAGTATAATAACCGAAACAACAACGACTTACATCAGGATTATTTATGAATGGCCAAGCGGTACATCTGGCAGATCGCATGTCTGAAATACAGCCATTTTATGTGATGGATCTATTGGCCAGGGCCAGACAACTGGAAGCGCAGGGGCAATCGATTGTGCATATGGAAATAGGGGAGCCGGATTTTGCCACACCGGATCCTATTATCGAGTTAGGACAGCAGGCGCTCATCGATAAGCGTAGCCACTATACTCCCGCCACGGGTATAGATGAGCTGAAACAACAAATATCACACTATTATCAATCTCGATTTAACATCCATGTGCCTTCGACTCGGATTGTAATTACCCCGGGTGCATCGGGGGCTTTGCATCTGGCCCTGGCGGTGCTGCTTAATCCCGGTGATCAGGTGCTGATGGCCGATCCGAGTTATCCCTGTTACCGGCATTTCGTACGCTTATTGGAAGCCGAAGCCATAACCATACCCGTCACCAGCGACAGCGCATATCAGTTAAACGCCGGTCATGTCAGTCAGCACTGGACAGACAGGACAGTGGCGGCCATGGTGGCCAGCCCTTCCAATCCCACCGGCACCTTAATCGAACAATCGGATATGCTTGATCTGATAGACACTGTGCAACAAAACCGGGGCTGTTTGCTGGTGGATGAAATTTATCAGGGACTGGTTTATGGCGCTGATGAATACACAACACTGTCGTTAACCGAACATGCCTTCGTCATTAACAGTTTTTCCAAGTTCTTTGGCATGACCGGCTGGCGTCTGGGCTGGATGGTGGTGCCCGATGGCTATATCGATGCCGTGGATCGCCTGGCGCAAAATATCTTTCTGGCGCCACCCACTCTGTCACAATATGCTGCACTGGCCGCATTCAGTGATGCCACTATGAGTATCCTCGAGCAGCGTCGACAGGAGTATCAGAAGCGACGTGATTTCCTATTGCCAGTCCTGCGCAAACTGGGATTTGAAATACCGGTCGACCCCCAGGGCGCTTTCTATATTTATGCGGATGTATCCCGTTTCACTAGCGATAGCTTTAGCTTCGTTTATCAATTGCTGGAAACGGCTGGCGTAGCGGTGACACCGGGTATTGATTTCGGCAGCTACCGGGCCGGTGAGCATATTCGCCTTGCCTATACCCGCCCCATCGAGGTGCTGGATGAGGGCGTCAAACGCATGGCCGAGTTTTTAAAAAATTGTTAGATGCTGGGTATATCAGCTACAATCTTCAGCTCGAATTGAACAGGAACTCATAGTGCCATCTTTCTTTTCTGATATACGTGATGATATCAACAGCGTTTTTGACCGTGATCCGGCTGCCCGCAACGTATTTGAAATTATCACGACCTATCCCGGCATACACGCCATTATCTTCCATAGAGTCAGCCACGGTTTATGGCGCAGAAAATTAAAATGGCTGGCGCGGGTATTGTCGAATGTAGTGCGCTGGTACACCGGCATTGAAATCCATCCCGGGGCTGTCATTGGCCGACGTTTTTTTATCGATCATGGCACCGGTGTGGTGATCGGTGAAACTGCGGAAATTGGTGATGACTGTACGCTTTATCACGGTGTTACCCTTGGTGGCACCACCTGGAAAAAGGGTAAACGCCATCCTACCCTGGGCGATAATGTGGTCATAGGTGCAGGCGCCAAGGTGCTGGGGCCAATTAACATAGGCTCAGGTGCCCGAGTGGGCTCTAACGCCGTAGTCACTAAAGATGTACCGGCAGAAGCGACCGTGGTGGGGGTGCCTGGTCGTGTAGTCGAGCATTCAAAAGATGAGAAGGATGCACAGCGCGCTGAAATTGCCAAGAAAATGGGCTTCGATGCCTATGGTGTGGCGCAGGATGCCCCCGACCCGGTGGCTACGGCCATTAATTGCATGCTGGATCATATTCATATCATGGATCAGAAGATGGAAACCATGTGCAAGGCACTTAATGCCCTGGGGTCTGAAGTCGAAGATATCCATATCCCCGAGCTCGGCCCACTGGAAATCCATACAGAGGCTGAGGCTAAGACTGAATCTCAAGAAAAATGAACAACTTAGCAGGTTGTACAATACTTGACTAAATTAGTCGGAATTGATTATACTGCGCGCAGTTCATAAAGAGATTTAGTATGAGACTTACTACAAAAGGCCGATATGCGGTAACTGCTGTGCTGGATTTGTCCTTCCATCAGAAAGAAGGCCCAGTATCTTTAGCCGATATTTCCCAACGACAGAGTATTTCCCTCTCATATCTTGAGCAACTGTTTGCCCGCTTAAGACGTAATGGAATCGTTATCAGTACCCGGGGTCCGGGTGGTGGTTATTCCCTGAGTCGAGAGCCGGAAAACATTTCCATGGCAGACATTATTGTCGCAGTAGATGAAAGTTATGAAGCCACCAACTGTGCTTCAGAGCCAGCTAACTGCACGGGTTCCCAGCAATGCCTGACTCATGATCTATGGCATGAGTTGTCACACGAAATTCACAGCTTCCTTAATGAGATTAGCGTTGCGGAAATGAAAACAAGACGGGACGTTATTGAGGTTGTGAAACGCCAGGAAAGCAAAAACAGTGACAATGTGCTGAACAAGATTGTCGTAGAACCTGCTGGTTAAGGTTAACAGCGGTGCCACTATATCTGGATAATAATGCAACCACTGCATTGGATCCGGCGGTACTGGAGGCTATGCTGCCGTACCTGCAATCCATTTACGGTAACCCCTCCAGTGTGCATCGCTATGGCCGACTGACTCGTGATGCACTGGAACTGGCGCGACACCAGGTGGCAACACTGATCTCGGCACAGCCGGGTCAGGTGATTTTTACCTCGGGAGGCACCGAGGCCAATAATCTGGCCATCAGGGGCGTATTAACAGGGATGAAAGCGGGACGGTTTGCAGTGAGTGCTATAGAGCATGCTTCACTAATGGAAGCCGCCCTGAGTATGCAAGGCAGCGGCTGGCAAATGGATAGTATTGGCGTGACTTCGAACTGCAAGGTTACTGAACAACATTTGCAGGCAGTGGTTAACGAGCAGACCCGGCTGGTCTCGGTGATGTTGGCCAATAATGAAACCGGTGTCATACAGCCGATTCAGTCATTATGCGAAATTTCACATCGTTATGGTGCCCTGTTTCATACCGATGCATCCCAGGCAGCAGGTAAAATCGAGGTGAATTTTACCCAGTTGGGGGTAGATATGATGACCCTGTCATCGCATAAAATATACGGTCCTCAGGGAGTAGGGGCACTGATTGCTGATCGCTCCATAGACATCCATCCCACGATGCTGGGCGGTGGCCAGGAAAGAAATAAACGCAGCGGTACCGAGAATATAGCCGGTATTGTCGGCTTTGCTAAGGCGGCGGAACTGGCCGCTGCAGAACTTGAGTCAAGGCAGATGCTGACTCGTCAGCTCAGGGATGAACTGGTCAGGGAACTGGCAAACATCAAACAGGTGGTGTTGTTTGCCGTGGAAGAACTGCGACTGCCCAATACGGTACAGTTCGCAGTGGAAGGTTTTGATGGTGAAACCCTGTTAATGCAGCTGGATAAACAGGGTATAGCGGTCTCCAGCGGTTCAGCCTGCCATACTGGCAGAACGGAGCCCAGCCATGTATTGATGGCCATGGGCGTCGCAGAACAGATTGCCAAAAGCGCAATCCGAGTGAGCTTTGGTAAGGACAACAAAGTTGAAGATATTAAGCAGTTTCTGGATGCATTGAACAAGATTTTGAATTAAAGGTTTTACTCGTGAGCAACTTAAAATTACCCATATATTTCGACTACTCAGCCACCACCCCTGTAGACCAGCGGGTGGCGGACGCCATGATTCAATGCATGACCGTGGAAGGCAACTTCGGTAATCCGGCCAGTCGCA
>JBLYYN010000191.1:0-55140 GCA_048550535.1 Gammaproteobacteria bacterium | reverse complement strand
GGTCAGTGGTGAGTTCGCGGCCATCTATTTTCATGGACACATTTTACTATAGATTGAATAAATAATGTATTCTTTTTTATGGATCCGTTAGTAAGTAAAGTCATATCAGTTATGCGACATATTTTCTGTTCCTGTCCTGGCCCTGGCCGAATCCAGTGTATCACCGAACCCGGCCGCTAATTACCAGAGGTTCTAACAGTACTTGAAGTGATAGATGATCCGAAGGGTAACAAGCAGTCGTCTGTTTCGATATGTCTCAGCTGCTGATGGGGGAAAGGATCAGGATCATCCTGTATCAATCGAAAAGAACCACCCTGACTTAATTTATATTTGACCAATACGTCTTAAGAAATAAGCCATTGGTATTTGGGATGGATGCTCCAGTCAATTGATGCAGGGATATAACCTGTTTGATATATGACTAGCCATGCAGACAGTGTTAATTAATATGTTATTGAAAACATTTCATAATTGCCTGATTTAAGAAGAAGTTCTTATTATCTGGGTATCAGATGCTATTGTCCTGGCAATTTTTCTGCTTTTAGGCTGAACGGGTTTGCCAATCCGGGGGATTCCTGCATAATCACACTTTTAGTCGAATGATTGGGGTGTGTCTGTGAAATTCACAATCGATGAATTCCGTGCCTGGAATAGTAAAAGTGTAACCTTGTTGGGTATGTCCGGCGTTGGTAAGACCTATCTGTCTGCCTTGCTAAGGGATTCTAACTGGTTTCACTTTTCCGGAGATTATCGGATTGGTACACGTTACCTTGATGAGCATATCCTGGATATGATCAAACAGCAGGCCATGCAGGTGCCCTTTTTAAAAGAATTACTACGACGTGACTGGATTTACATTCGTAATAATATTAAGGTCAATGATCTTGGGCCTGTACTTAGCTTTGTGGGTAAGCTGGGTAATCCCGAGCTGGGTGGTGTGGAACTTGAGGATTTTATACAGCGCCAGGCTTTGTATCGAGAAGCTGAAATTGCAACTATGTATGATGTGCCTGCATTTATTCATAAAGCCAGGGAAATATATGGCTACAAAAATTTCGTTAATGACGTAGGCGGCAGCTTGTGTGAACTGGATGAACCTTCTGTTATCCATAGCCTGGTCAAACATACTCTGATTCTCTATATACAGGTCACAGATAAAGAAGAAGAGCAAAAACTGATATCTCGTGCCCAGAGCGCTCCCAAGCCGCTGTACTACCGAGCCGAATTTTTACAGCAGCAATTGGAGATTTATTTGCAGGAGAATAAGCTGAGTTTTGCCGCAGAAATGGATCCAGATGAATTTACCCGTTGGGTATTCCCTCGTCTATTTCATTCCCGGATTCCACGCTATGAAGCCATTGCAAAACCCCATGGTTACACTGTGACTTCACAAGAAGTGTCACAGGTCAGGGACGAGAAGGATTTTTTACAATTACTGGAAACTGCCATTAACCGGGAGAGCTAAATGCCTCTAGTCGCACATAATCAATTGCCTTCTTTCAATCGCCTGCGTGGTGAAGGTATACGTGTACTTGAGCCGGATTTTGCCTTGCATCAGGATATTCGTGAATTACATATTGGTTTGTTGAACATGATGCCGGATGCCGCCCTGGAAGCTACCGAACGCCAGTTTTTTCGTCTGGTTGGTGAAAGTAATCCTATTGCCCAGTTTTATGTGCATCCTTTTACCCTGAAAGAATTACCACGATCCAGCCAGGCTCAGGCTTACATCGATGAGTATTATGAAACTTTCGATACTATTCGTGAGCAGGGGCTGGATGCATTGATCGTTACCGGTGCCAATGTCATTGGACCCGAATTATCACAGCAATCATTCTGGGACCCTCTGATAGAAGTTTTTGACTGGGCGCATGAAAATGTAACATCGACTCTCTGTTCATGTCTGGCCACTCATGCGGTGCTGGAATTTCGTTATGGGCAGAAGCGACAGTTACAGCCTGAAAAAATCTGGGGCGTATATCCGCATAATGTAATGGATAAAACTCATCCACTGGTAACGGATATCAATACCCGCTTTGATGTGCCGCATTCGCGATGGAATGCGGTAAGTCCTGTACAGTTCGATGCTGCTGGATTGCGCGTGTTGGCAGAAAGTGATGACGGCTATGTACATCTGGCGACCAGTGCTGATGGCTTGAGAACTATCTTTTTTCAGGGGCACCCAGAATATGACACTATTTCCCTGCTTAAAGAATACAAGCGTGAAGTAGGTTTATTTATGAATTCAGAAAGAAATGATTATCCTCCTTTTCCGGAAAACTATTTCGCAATATTCGAAAAAGCAATTTTAAATGAATACCGCTGGCGTTCATTAAATAATGATTTGGCTGTAGAAAACCTCAAATATTTTCCTGAAAACCTGATTAAACATAAGCTGAATAACACCTGGCATGACACTGCAGGTGAAGTGATTGGTAACTGGATGGGCCTGATTTATCAGGTGACCAATACCGATAGGAAGATTCCATTCATGGATGATGTGAATCCTGATAATCCATTGGGCCTGAAATAGGCAAAGCTTGTGGGTAAAGCCAATGCCAAGTGTGTATTAAACAATACGGCAATCCTTTGCCGACAAGTTCACAGAGCTTCCCTAGCTTTCTAGTTTAGTTATACCTAAGGCTTTTAGAATAAATCGTTCGAAAATGGGGTCTGTATTTCCCTTTCTCATTTTGCGCAGGAAGTATTTTTCAAAACCGATTTTTGCCTGATGTACCCACTTGCCTTTCTTGAACCAGGTAACATTTCGGGGAGGGATCTGTGGCAAGGCAACGAAGGCTGCACCTGTATCTCCCATGTCAGCCAGGCAGATGGCATTCCAGGTACCGCATTTCTCAGGTTCCTCACCTTTGAGTTCATGCACAATATTGTGCACGATGGCGGTCGCCATGGTCTCGATCATATAACCGGTTTTCGGTGCGCCGGTCGGTACAGGTGTCGCTTCCACCGGTGGTATGGCGACACAGACACCGGCTGAATAAATATTTTTATGGCTTGGGTTACGCTGGTACTCATCGATCATGACGAAACCACGTGGATTGCACAATCCTTCCACTTTAGCCACGGCATCTACACCTTTAAAGGCCGGCAGCATCATTGAATAGACAAAGGGCAGTTCATGCTGTTTGATTAGCTCGCCATTATTATCCAGTTCATCCACATACATAATGCCATCTTCCACTTTGGTGGTTTTGGCATTGGTAATAAACTGGATATGGGCAGAACGCAAATCACTTTCCAGCATACCTCTGGAGTCACCCACTCCGCCCAGACCCAGATGACCGATATAGGGTTCAGAGGTGACGAATGTCATGGGCACCTTGTTTCGAATTCGTTTTCTACGCAGTGCTGTATCCAGAATAAAAGCAAATTCATAGGCCGGACCAAAACAGCTGGCAAAGGGCATGGCTCCGACCACGATGGGGCCTGGATTTTCTACCAGTTGATTAAAGCTTTCCAGGGCTGCTGTGGCATGACTCGTGGTACAGATGGAGTTGGTATAGCCATCTGGGCCAGAACCCGGGACTTCTTCAAATGCCAGTCGAGGGCCGGTGGTGATGACCAGATAATCATAGCCCACCACTTCACCACTGGCCAGGGTAATGCGATTGTTGTTGGCATCTATGTCGTCCACACGACCATGAATAAAGTCGATCTTTTTCTTTTTTAGAATCTTGTGTAATGGGACTGATATATTTTTTGCATCTCGCCAGCCCACGGCGACCCAGGGATTGGAGGGAGTGAAATGGAAGCAATCACTTTCATTAACTATAGAAACTTCGTGTTTGCTGCCGACCGCTTCTTTCATTTCATAGGCACAGGGCAGGCCGCCAACACCTGCTCCGATAATCACAATATGGGCCATCACAATTCCTCTTCATTTGGATTAAATTCGAGGAAATAAAGGCAAGTGTCGGGCCATATTTAAAATAGTATTAAATATCAAAAATATAGAGGTTTTTTGTGAAAAAACACATATAAATTAACTGGAATTGGTCAGTATTGACTGTCATTCATGACACCCTATGTCATGACAGCATGACATCAGGTTCAATATTAGCGGATGAATGCCGCTATTGACATTAGGCTCTGGGTCAGACAACAGGGCTTAACTGGCGCGCACAGCAAGCTGGGCGTCAGTAGCCCTCGCCCTGTCCTAAGAAGGCCAGGCACAGAGTCTGGACGATCAGTGAATGGACATGTTGGGGTTAGTGACCCCATTTAAAATTTCTTCGGGTGTGGCATCTCTAATATCCAGTATGGTAACGGTGAATTTAGCGATTTTTCCGGCCAGTGGATGATTGCCATCGACCGTAAGTTTACCATCCGCGATATGAGTAACCATGAAGCTTTTAGTTTCGCCGCCATCATTGGCCATTTCCACCTGTGCACCGATCTGTCGGAACTGAGGGGGAACATTGTCCAGATCATCAGTGAAGCTGAGACTGGGGTCTATCTCGCCAAAACCTTCTGCAGGTGGCACATCCACTTCAATTCTGTCACCCACCTTGCAGCCTTCCAGTGCGCGTTCAACTCGTTCAATCAGGCCCATATCACTGGCACCGTGAACATATTTCACTGGTAGATCCACCTGTTCGACAATATTCCCATCCTCATCGGTAATTGAGTAGGTAAACTGGACCACTTTGTTGCGACTAATGTGTTGATCTGACATATGTAAGTAACTGTTTCTTAAATGAAAAGATTAAGACCATTATTATACAGGAATATTACTAAGAGACTAGGGGAGGGTGGGCATCAGAGTTTCAGATATGTCCCATGGACAAGGCTGGATTATTGAATTCATTAATATTATCCGGGTTAAAGCAGCTATATAGATCATGTATAATAGCCGAGATTATTTTTCTGAGGTCTGATTATGGAGTCATCCTGTAGCAACGCGGAACCCTTTGCCCTGCAAGTACTGGGTGATTCTATGCAACCCGAATTTATGAATGGTGTTGTTATCATCGTCGACCCAGAAGGAGTGGTGCGTGACGGCTGTTATGTAGTGGCCATGCATGACGAAGAATATACCTTTCGCCAGTACCGCTTTCACCAGGAAAAACATTATCTGGTGCCATTGAATGATTTGTATGAAACCGAGGAAATATCGGGTATTGAAGTGATTAAGGGTGTGGTGATTCAGCAGGCAGGCAAGCGTCGCAAGGATCGCAGGTTTTACTGATCAAATTATGCCACAGAGATTTATGCCCTCTGGGTACACAAAGGTCACAGAGAATCAATCTGATGGCAATAAACTATTTATAATAATAAATACTCAGTGTTCTCTGTGACTCCGTGGCAAGAATGTTAGGGTTCCATCTGGTCCGGTCTTGGGCCTATGCTGAAATATTCATCGGCATCATCTACATCCACCGGATTATTTTCTCCATCCACCAGTGGCAGTTCAAAGTCATTCCAGCCCCTGAGTCCGGTTTTTAATGAGGTAACATTTTTAAAACCCATTAACTGTAAAGTAAAAGCCGCCAGCGCGCTTCGATTTCCTGAACGGCAGATCAATACCACTTCCCGGTCGCGGCCAGAAGCCAGTTCGGGCAGGGTATCTTCATAATTCCAGTCTGATGATGCTTCCAGGATTCCACGAGGTACATTGATTGCACCTTCAATATGCAAGGTGTTAAATTCTTTGGGTTCAGTAATGTCAATCAGTAGGATATCCTTATTCTCGGCAATACGCTCTTCCAGATCCCATGGAAACAGCTCCTTAATGTGTGCTAGTGTGTCATCGACCAGGTCTTTAAGGGTTTTCATTTTTTATTTACCGATCGGTTATGGTTTGCTTGTGCATCCTGGTTGCCCGGGTTTTTTTGTCTCAAGCCCTGTTCAACCGCGATGACCGCAGCTTCAACCCTTGAATGCACCTCAAGTTTGCGTAAAATTGCTTTAACATGCAGTTTTACGGTGCCATCGGAGATGCCCAGATTGCGGGCAATAACTTTATTGCTCTGTCCGTCAGCTAACAGGCACAGAATTTCGAGTTCACGAGGGGTAAGTTCTGAAAATGGGCTTGGCTTTTGTTGCTTCGCCTCATGGGGTTCACCCTGTACCATACGGGCCAGTACATCGGTGAGTTCCTGAGCAACTACATTCTTGCCTTTTTCGATGTCACGCAGGGCACTCACCAGTTCATCCGGTTCCATATCTTTTAACAGATAGCCCTGAGCGCCATTGCGTAATGCTTCAACCAGATCCTGTTCTTCGTTACTGGTGGTTAGCATGACCACAGGAATTTTTAGTTCGATTTCCTTTATCTTCTGTAGCACTTCAAGGCCAGACATATCGGGCATGCGTAAGTCGAGAAGAATGATATCCGGTTGCAGTTCTTTGGCCAGAGTCAGACCCTCATAACCTTCAGCCACTGCGGCCACAACCTCGATACCGCGCTGTTCCAGCAGCCCCTGTAAGCCAACACGAAACAGGGCATGGTCATCGATCATCAATACACGCATGCTCATCTGCTCATCCCCGATAATCGTTGCAATGGATCATTTTGAGATTCATTATTGTAAGTGAATTGTAGCTCAATACGTGTACCTTCTTCAGGTTCACTCTCAATACGTAAGTGTCCGCCCAGATGGGCTGCACGTTCCTGCATAATGGTTAATCCCAGATGCTTGCCAGGATGATCACTGGATTTGGGTGTTTCAAAACCAATACCGTCATTTTCGATAAGTATATGGTGGTTTCCCCTGTCATCACAGCGGAACATAACACGAACGTGGTTGGCACCGCTGTGTTTACGAATGTTGTTCATGGCTTCCTGGATTATTCGAAATATGTGCATTTCCATATTCGGTGGCAAAGCTGAGTGTTGCCATTCCTTCTGGAAAAGCACATGAATACCCGTTTCCTTGCGGAATCGTGAAATCAACTTTTCGATAGCCGGTAACAGGCCCTGTTTATTGATTGGGGTACGACAATGGGCGATTAATTCTCGTAAATCAGTATAGGCTTCATCGAGACTGTTCTCGACCTGCTCGATGCCTCGAATGGCTTTGAATTCACTGGTGGGTTGCAGGGTTTCATCCAGTACTCTGACCTGAAAGCGCAGACTGGCAAGAGTTTGAGCCAGTGAGTCATGCATTTCATTAGCGATTAAACTGCGTTCCTGCATGATTAACATACGACGTGATTCCTGATCCAGTCTTGCCTTTTCTATGGCCATGCTGAGATGATTACCCAGAGTGATCATCAGTTCCTGTAAATAGCTGGGCTTGAACGGCAGCGAGCTTAATTCAAAATTGAGGACTCCGAGTGTGCGGGAATGATGATGTAATGGTACCTGGAAGCAATAATTTACTGATGGGTCAGACAGCAGGTTTGTGGATAGCTCATCTTTTGCCAGGATGATTTTATTCTCGGTGAGCAGCTGTTGTATATCCTGTTCGATATCAATTCGTTTGTGGGGACTTGTCTGATCTGGGGGGATACCGCAACTGGTGATGTATTCCAGGGTATCCTGATCGGTGATCAGCCAGATACTGATACTTTTTGTAGATAATTCGCTATAAACTGCTTCGCAAAAACGATTAAGCAGTTCACTCAGATCACGACAGGTGTTAATGCTGGCTGCAACCTCATACAGAATATTCTGCACATGATTACGTTGATCGACTTCTTCCTTTTGCAGTTTCTGGTTGCGCGAGGCGATATAGGCGACCAGAAAGAAAGCACTGATCAAAATCAGTATATGAACCGTTGTGGCAATGGCAATCTGTTGTTCAGCATGTATCAGCCAGTAACTGCTGGCACCAAGGGCGCTCAGCAGTATGAACAGAACAAAAATACAGGTAAACAATCGCTGTTGAGAATTATTTTTCAAGCTGCTTTGTCTGAGTTTGTTATCCATTGCAACAATAACAGAGTTTACTCAGTGGGTGGTGTGTAGTTTTTGTCATTGGGGTTCATAAAAATAAATTGGGGTTTTCCTGGTTCAAGTTCAACAAAGTCAACAGTCATGCCTTCCAGAATATCTTTCGATGTCACCGAAACCACAAGATCGACGCCCTCTGAAGTATAAGTGGTGTCATCTTCTTTTACATCATCGAAACCCATACCATAATGGATGCTACCATCTTCGTTTCGGGTGCCGGCCAGGCGCAGGGGCAGACCCTGCAGGTTACTTTCTTTGGCTGAAAGGCGGATTTGTTTGGCAGCTTCTGCTGTCAGGGTAATCATAAATTTCTCCAGTGTTAAACAGGTTTATCTTTACATGTTTTTGAAAACTGTACAAAGCGTGATGCCCAGTGATTGGATTGAGTATCCCTCAGATGGGCGTAACAGGCCAACAGGTTGTTATAGACGATACCATCGTTTTGGCCATCTACACCTGTGCCACGAATGACTCTGTATGCATATTGTATTGATGGATCAACATTTTCAAGTGCTGAGTAATGGAATTCATGGCCTGATATTATTTTATCTGGTGCTGGTTCCATCTTGAGCCACGGATGTTGCTGGGTTTCAGCTAACTGAATATATCCCCGGCCTTGAGGTCGGCTATGCATCACGGTATCAGCAGCAATGACACCGACCATTTCTGCTTTTTCTCCCTGCCACTGCAGGCTGCGGCTAAGGTACATCAGCCCGCCACATTCTGCATAGGTGGGCAGACCATTTTCTATGGCCTGCTTGATCTGTTCTCGCATGGTAGTGTTGTTAGCCAGTTGTTTCATCCGGGTTTCCGGAAATCCACCTCCGATAAACAGGCCGTCGATATCAGGCAAGTTGTGTTCACGAATGGTATCAATAAAGACCAGTTCTGCGCCGGCATTTTTCAGTGCCAGTAAATCATCGGGATAGTAGAAGCCAAAGGCATCATTACGTACTACACCAATGCGTATATCTGCTGGTACTGAGTCAAGGACAGGGCCACTGTTACTGTCTGGTTCGGGCAATGCAGGGGCTGAGGCGGCAATGGCGCGAATTTTATTCAGATCAATCTGCTGTTTTATCAGGTCCCGAATCTGTCCGATTTTCTGATCGGCCGAATCATCTTCATTACTGGGCATCAAGCCGAGGTGGCGTTCTTCGATAGACATTTCAGGGTTGCGGTAAACCGCACCTACCACAGAAATATTGGTATAGTGCTCAATCACTGATCGCAGTTTGGTTTCGTGGCGTTGCCCACCCAGCTGGTTGAGTATGACACCTGCAATGTTAATGTTGGGATCAAAAGCCTGGTAACCGAGTATCAAGGGTGCAATACCCCGTGTCATGCCTCGAGCATCGAGAACCAGCACCACAGGTGCGTGAACTAATGATGCCAGGGCCGCATTGGAATTACTGCCATCCAGATCCAGACCGTCGTACAGGCCTTTATTACCTTCAATAATTGAAATATCAGCATGTTGGCTGTATCGAACTACTGTATCAATGATTTCCTGTTTGTTCATGGTGTAGAAATCAAGATTGTGGCAGGCATGGCCGGCGGCGCGACCCAGCCACATCGGGTCAATATAATCCGGGCCTTTTTTAAAAGGCTGGACCTGGCTACCGGATTCGGCCAAGGCGGCACACAAACCAATGGTTATAGTGGTTTTACCAGAGGATTTATGAGCAGCAGAAATGAGTAGATGAGACATAATGATTACAACTCTAAAACAGAAACGGCTCGAAGATAAATACTTCGAGCCGTTTCTTGTTGGGGTTAAATATCAAAGTACGAAATTAAAACCCCAATTTAGTCAGCCTTGTGATGAGGATCAGCAACTGAATCGGCCAGAGACGTTGGCAGGAATGCCAGTATTTTTATGCCGATGGTCACGATAATCAAGGCAGCAGCAATGCCTCCTAAACCTAACATATATTCCGGCATGCTAGCTGAGTATTGTGTAACCGCGCCATCAAAGAAGCCGGATTCCAGTACTTCCTTACCCGGGAATATATCCAGCGGGTAGGCCTGAGCCCCCACAATAATGATGTACATCTGAGCAATACCACCAAATATAACCAGCAAACTGGCAATGCCGAGTATCTTGCGGCTATTGGCAAGTGCAGGCAGATAGATCAGAATCAGCGGCAGGATGCTGCCCAGCAGGATCTGTCCAATCCAGAAGATCTGAGAGTAGGTGCTGCCACCATTTTTACCCAACAAAATGAAGGCCTCATAACCATGATGCTCAGTGGCATACAGATTAGTCATATGGTAAACAGCCACAAAGTACAGTACCGCTGCAACGAATACGCCGAGCAGGTTACGTAGACGCTTCAGAACAACATCACCCAGATCACGATTAGTACCATTGTAGGCAGCCATCAGAACCAGAATATAAAAAGCCAGACCAAAGGCAAATGACATAATAATGAACATGGGTGCCATCAAGGCCATATCATAGGCTGTACGGGCAACCAGGAAGCCAAAGATAGAACCAGTACCGGTGGTCAGTACCAGTCGCCAGATGAAGGCCGCAAAGCCAGCATAGCGTGTATATTTTTTCATGGTACGATCCAGCATGAACCACATATAGACGCCGACAATCAGGAAGAAACCATTATACAAAATCATGTTCCATGCGAAGATGGACTTGAAGTTGTAGTAGGTCATGGCAACCAGCAGGCGATCAGGACGACCCAGGTCGAGTACCAGAATCATCAACCCTCCAGTCAGCAATGCCAGTGATAGCAATACAGACAGAGGTGCCAGGGGCTTATAGATCTTCTTGTTGAAAACAGATGAAATAGAGGCCACATTCAGTGCACCGGAGGCCGCTACGATGAGGAATACGGCAAACACGTGCGGCATACCCCATACGATCTGGTTATTCATTCCGGTCACCCAGTGACCGTTATGTTCCATATAGTAAGTAGAAGCCAGGGCTGCCAGTATGAACAGGCCAAAAAAGCCTAACAGGCTGAGGTAACCCGCGCTATTCCCTTCAATTTCTTGTAAGTGTATTTTATTCATAGCATTTCAACCCAGCTTAGAGACCCTGATAACGAACACCGGTGTTTAGACCGAGATCTGCACGAATCTGTTTACCGCCCTGTTTTTCCAGTTGTTTTGAAATTTCACTGTTAGGATCTTTCAAATCACCGAATAACATTGCGCCGTGTTCAGCTTCGGTACAGGCTTCGACGCAGGCAGGTGTTCCACCTTCATCAACTCGATGTACACAGAAAGTGCAGGATTCGACTGTACCCTTACCACGAGGTGCAAAATCTTTAGGATCTTCTACCACTTCATGGGCAAATGAGCGTGCTTTGTAAGGGCAGGCCATCATGCAGTAACGGCAGCCGATACATATATGACGATCGACCAGTACAATGCCATCGACACGTTTGAAAGAAGCACCTGTGGGACATACATCGACACAGGGTGGGCTTTCACAGTGCTGGCATAACATTGGCAGCGATGTTACATGACCGGTCTGGGTATCGCGCAGTTTCACTTTGCGAATCCACACCTGATCGGTTTCAGGTCGGCCGTGTGACTTGATGCCGTTTTCTTCAGCACAGGCAGAAACACAGGCGGTACAGCCTGATGCGCATTTGTTGGTATCAATCAGCATACCCCAGCGGACTGCATCGGTTACCGCCTGATCAGCCGGTTTGGCCTGGGCTACCTGATTAAGGAATATACCGGGCGCAATACTGATACCCGCTGCGGTAGTCGCTGTCTTTTCAACAAAAGTACGGCGGGAAAAATTGATGGTTTCTTTACTCATTCGACGCTCCCATAGCTGTATCAGCGTAATGTGGCACCGGACTACTGTTTAGTGAATGCTTGGGTTTACCCTGTGGGCGGTCAGCGTGACACTGGAAACAGTCTATAGTAACGCCAGCAAAATTGTGGCAGCTACTGCAGAAGTGTTTGGTGTCGCCAAAACGTACAGAAGTGTTTTCTGGCACATGGCAGTTAATACATTCTTTCAGGCTATAGGTTTTAGTACGTATACCCTGATGCATGGTTTCATCACGTTGATGCATGATATACACCATGTGGTTCTTCTTCATCTCATCTTCTGGCTCTACACATTCCGTAGTGCCATTCTCAGGCTCTGGAACGTGAGGCATAAAAGAGGGTTTCTCACCTTCTCCAGCTAAAACGACAGTAGAAAGCGCAAGTAATGCGCTTCCCACTGTAGCCAGAATGGATTTATGCATGAGCTGTTTCAACTGCTGCATGTCAATCTCCTGGATTGTTTTATTCACCCATGCCCATATCGATGTAACCGGTAGGGCATACATCAGCACAGATATGACAACCGATACATTTTTTATAATCAGTATCGACATAACGACCTGTAGTGTGCTGGTCTTTATTGACTTTGAAAACTGCATCCTGAGGACAGAAGATAACGCAGTTATCACACTCGAAACACATACCACAGCTCATGCAACGGTTGGCTTCAGCAACTGCCTGCTCGTCTGCCAGGCCGTTCATTCGCTCATGGAAATGTCCCAGAACTTCATCTGAAGAAGGTACGTCTTCAGTACGCAGTACGCGGTCTACTGCTTCAAAATGACCCAGGAACATGCGATCTGTAGAGATAACCTCATGTGCAGAACGGTCCTGATAATTGTGAACTGCGTAGTCCATTTTATCAGTGCCGCGTTGATTGTCGTCTTCCAGATGCTTGTCAGCATAGGAAGTGGGTGCCAAATGGGCTTCGTTCAGTTTATCCAGCAGGTTGAAGTGATGGACGTCAACTTTCGGACGTTTCTTTGCTTCAGCCTGGTTAACATAAGCGGCAATGGTTTCGGCAGCGACTGATGCCTGGCCAATGGCTGTGGTCAGCAGATGAGGACGTACAATATCGCCACAGACGAAGTGACCGGCTTTACCAGGAACCTGGTACATGCTATCAGCGTCGATCAGGGCACGACCGTTGTCCAGATCTTCCAGTCCATCCAGGTCACCGTACTGGCCGATCGCAGATACGATCAGATCGGCTTCTATGGTGTATTCTTTGCCACCTTCAACCAGCACAGGTATATTGTTTTCGAATTTGCAATCCGCCAGTTTCAGACCTGTTGCACGGCCGTTGGCATCTTTGATGATTTCAACTGGCATTACTTCATTCATGATGGTGACGCCTTCTACCAGCGCATCATTCACTTCGTGCTCAGCAGCCGTCATGTCTTCACGTTTGAACAGGGCTGTCAGGGTCACGTTGTCGCAAGGTTTCTTGTCAGCATCGTTGACATCGCCATGTACAGTTTTACCCGTCGCAGAGTCTTCAGGGTTCTCATTGTAGCTTTTTAGAGTACCAATACGACGAGATACAGAAACAACGTCGATAGAGGTATCACCACCACCCACACACAGTATCTTGTTGGCGGTGTACTTCATGTCGCCTTTGTTGAACTGCTCAAGGAAGTCAACAGCAGTAATACAGTTAGATGTTTCGTCCCAGCCATCTACGAACAGACCACGGCCTTTTTTACAACCCAGGGCCCACAACATAGCATCGTGAGATTTTTCGACATCGGCGACGGGTATGTCTTTACCGACACGGGTATTCATCTTCAGTTCGATGCCGCCCATGTCCACGATACGATTACATTCGTGATCCAGTACGTCACGGGGAGTACGATAACCGGGGATACCGTAGCGCATCATGCCGCCCAGTTCAGAGTGGTCGTCAAAAATGGTGCTGGCAATACCCATTTTACGCAGTTGGTAAGCCGCAGCCATACCTGCAGGACCGCCACCGATGATGGCAACTTTCTTTTTACCCAGAGCGGGTAGTTCGCCAAAGGCGTATTTTTCAGTGAAGGCACTGTCACCAATATACTGCTCAACAGAGTTGATGCCTACAAAGTCATCTACATCGTTACGATTACAACCGGTCTCGCAGGGTGCAGGGCATACACGACCCATCATCGCAGGGAAGGGGTTAGCAGTGGTAGAACGAAGGAATGCATATTCTTCCTTAGAAACACCCTGAGGTGGAACCTCGATGCCACGAATAATGTCCAGCCAGCCACGAATATCCTCACCTGAAGGGCAGCTGCCCTGACAAGGTGGTGTGCGGTGCACATAGGTCGGACACTTGTGAGAGTGATCCTCATTAAATATTAAGTCATTCATTCTTGACCATTTCGAATTGCCATCTTCGTAGCGACGGAAAGTCAAGTTTTTGTTCTGCATGTCTTCTTTGGAAGTTGCCATGCCTGTTCTCCTATATGCTTAAACCGTATAGTTAAAATCTGTGGTGTTTTGAATCTTATTATTCAGTGTCACCATCGTCATCGTCATCACTAACCTGGCCTTCCAGGATGATGGCATTGCTGACTAACTGGTGAACGCTGACAATTTGATCCATGGTAAATCCGAAATAGGGGAGTACCTTGGTGAACTGACTCTTACAGATCGCGCAAATCGCGGCCATATGAGTGACACCATTTTCCTTGACTACATTATTCAATGCAGATGCGCGAGGCACAGCGCCTTTGATACGCAGTTCCATTAAATCATCGGTGAGCAGACCACCACCACCACCGCAACAGAAGGTTGCGTCACCAATGGTGTCATGCTCCATATCGACAAAGTTGTTACAAACATGCTTGATTACTGCACGCGGAATGGTGAACTGGCCACCAGGCTTTTTGCCCATGCCAGAAGCACGTGCAATGTTGCAGGAATCATGGAAAGTAAGAACCATGTCATCATTAAGAGACTTATCGATATTCAGTTGACCTTTTTCCAGGGCATCCAGTGTGTATTCACAAATATGCTGTGGAATGGGATAGTTCTGATCCAGGAAGTCAAAAGGTCCGGCCAATGTGTTGAGGAAGCTATAGCCTACGCGCCATGCATGGCCACATTCGCCGTATACAATACGTTTTACACCCAGCTCCTGTGCCGCTTCACGAATACGCATGGATACCCGTTGCATATTTTCGTAACTGCCGATAAACAGTCCAAAGTTTGCGGCTTCCGAAGCTTTTGAGCTCAGGGTCCAGCTGGCACCGGTTTCGTGTAATACCTTGGCGTAACCAATCAGACCGTCAATGTGCGGTTCTGCAAAGAAGTCTGCAGAAGGTGTT
The DNA here is from genome assembly GCA_048550535.1 of Gammaproteobacteria bacterium. Taxonomy (GTDB): domain Bacteria; phylum Pseudomonadota; class Gammaproteobacteria; order SZUA-229; family SZUA-229; genus CBDULX01. The sequence continues at coordinate 40,101 of JBLYYN010000191.1, read as the reverse complement.
ACCACCAGGATATCGACACCTTTCTGGTCCAGTGGGAATTTAACCGCTACACCTGTTTCTTCTTCAACGTCTTCTTCCAGGCCTTCGAGTACATTGGCCAGGGCTTTTTCAGGCAGACCCAGGTTATTACCAATGGTGAATACCTTGGCAATAATCTCATTGTTATATTTCATTCCTCTACCGATGTGCGCCATGATTTCACGAGCGGCCATGGTGACTTCAGCAGTATCAATGCCGTAAGGGCAGAAAACAGAACAACGACGGCATTCTGAGCACTGGTGAAAGTAGCTATACCAGTCATCAATAACTTCTTCAGTTAGATCCTGTGCACCCACCAGTTTAGGAAAATATTTACCGGCAAAGGTGAAGTAGCGACGATATACACTGCGCAACAGATCCTGACGGGCGACGGGCATGTTTTTGGCGTCATCAGTACCCAGGAAGTAATGACACTTGTCAGTACAGGCTCCGCATTTTACACAGGAATCCATGAACACACGGAAGCCGCGGTAACGACCCAGCAGATCACCCATCTTATCGATGGCTTTATCATGCCAGTCATCGACCAGCACATACTTTGGGTCTTCGCCTTCATTCTGTACTTTCTTGCTATCGTATCCCAGGGCATCCTGGAAGTCGGTTTTTGCAACAAAAGGTGATGAGTGTTTCATAGTGCCGATTTTTGGCAATGGAACAACTGCATACTCTTTAAGTTCTGGAACCTCGTAATCAGCCACTTTGGACTCCTCGACGTACTCTTTGTTTATTCTGTTTCAGTGTCAGCGTGTTAAATCAATTAACTGCTACGTGTTTCATCTAGTTTCTTAGCCCAGTCAGATATGTGACGCTTTTCACGTGGGTTATCAACCTGATTACGTGCCGGGGAATAGAAAACGCCTGGGATGTGCAACAGTTTGCTCACAGGTAGTATCAGGGCAAGTATGGACACCAGTATCAGGTGAATCAGTAGAGGGATACTGACTGGTAGAGCCTGTGGATCCAGGTTCAGTATGCCCAGCATAAATACTTTCACCTGAACGATGTCGACGTGTGATACAAAGCTCATTATCAAACCACTGAATGCAATCAGCATAAACAGAATCAGCATCAGGTAATCTGAAGGAGCAGATATGTAACGTACACGCTGGACAAATATGCGGCGACCAAACAGGCCTAGTAAGCCAATTACCATGGCAAAACCGGCGTATTTGCCGAAACTTTGGACGATTTCCAGGTTAATCAGGGGCCACATGAAACCTAGCATACCTTCTGGGTCGATTACATAACGTAAGTGACGTAGGAAAGCGAGGGCCAGTGCAATATGGAACATCCAGCCGAATAGCCAGGTCCATTTGCTCGCACGGAACAGGGCCGCAAAGAAAATGACTTCTTTAGCCAGCCTAAGTACAACGCCTCCTGTTGATTTAGGAGCCGGTGTAACAGGAATCTTTAGGGGAGCGGGAGTACTTTGGTACTGTTTGATTTTAACAAGCAGACCGATAATCATCACCAGCGTTGCCGCTGACAGCAGTAATGCAATTAGAGTGGACATCAGAGCTATACTCCGCAACTAACAGTATTAATCAAATATTAAAAATTCAGAGGGGAGATTACTCCCCTCTGAGCGTCTAAATTAAACGCAGCCAGTTGGTTTTGGCAGACCGGCGTATTTACAGGCCTGTTTGCCTGGGCCGTATGGGAACAGTTCGTACAGGTACTTGCTGTTACCTTTGTCTTTACCCAGTTTTTTACCAATAGCTTTAGTCAGAACACGTACCGCAGGAGCGATCTGGTATTCTTCATAATATTCACGCAGAAAGTTGATTACTTCCCAGTGATTTTCGTCCAGGGGCTGGTCTTCTGCAGCGGCCATAGCAGTGGCAACTTCAGGTACCCACTCATTCAGGTTAGCGAGGTAACCTTCTTCATCAGTCTCAAGTGACTTACCGTTTACTTCGATAGGCATTGTTTGTCTCCTACGTTTATAACGTAAAATATTTAAAATTAAGTTTATAGCCAGGCCTGACTAGAGTCATGCTCGGCAACCAGATCTACAAAACCTTTGTAGTCGACAACTTTTATGCCATCGATTACACGATCTTCGCTTATACCGCGTGCTTTTAGATCAGGTCCTAACACATAGAAGGAAATTCCCTTCTTGCTTTCCTCAACCATGGCAGAGTTTTCTGTTCCACTCATGGCGCCATAAATGCCATCTTCAATCAGAAGAACAGCGCTACCGTTGACCGCTAAACGCAGGCAACTAGCTAGCGAATCGCGCTCGAATGGTGATTTGTTTACAGTGTGTAGCATTGACATATATGAATTCTCCTAGAAGCTAAGAACGATGTCTTGCTGATCCATGATTTCAGCTAACTCTTTGGCAGGAAGGATCTGGATCGAGTCTTTTTCAGCCCAATCTTCGTCCTCATCTTCCCAGGTTAGCTTCATCAGATCATCAACCGTCAGGCCACGAGCTTCCAGAGATTCTTTTTCAACATAAATCTTGTTGATGTCGTAATCACCCAGAGCAGAGTATGTGGGAGAAAAGTTCTTGATACCCAGTTCAGTGGTGTCCTGGCCTTTGGCGATCTGATAAACACCATCGCCGATAAAAGCAAGGCTAACGTCCTGATCAAAAGCTGCACCAATTAAAACAACCTCAAGCGATTCCCACGCATAAATAGTGCCGTAGGGAGCTTTGCGGTTGATGTATAAAAATTTCTTTATCTCTGACATCATGCTACCCCTAATCACCAAATACGACTAAACGTTCAGATTCAATACCAGCTTCAATCAACTGACCCAAACCTGAAATACGGAAGCCCGGAGCTATGTTATTGCCGTCGAGGCCGTTACGTTGCTGCTCGCCTTCGTCAGCAATACCGCGGCGCTGAGCCGCGGCTACACAAACAACCAGATCCAAACCGTGTTTTTCAGCCATTTCTGACCATGCGGCTACAAGATTGCGGTCATCCTGTGGTGGCTTAGTGTAACGAGTGCCGTTATTTACGCCATCATGATAGAAAAAGACACGGAATATCTCATGACCGGCTTCCACAGCCGCCTTGATAAAGTTCAAGGCAGTTGTAGAGGCTTCATGAGTATAAGGTCCTTCGTTAATTTGAATAGATAACTTCATTGACCATTATCCTCAAATTAGAAACGGATGTGCGTAGAAGCATTCAGGCTTGCACGAGCACCACGCCAGTTATCAATGTGGTACTTAGTGAATGGCAGACTGGTCAGTTCGAAGAAACGAGGCCAGCCGATACGCTCAACCCACTCACCAACACGCTCCCAATCGCGAGCATCTTCTTTGTAGCACTTCAGTATCTGCTTAACGACAGCAGTCGCTTCAGGCCAACGAGGTGGGTTGTTAGGAATACCGGATGCAACCAGTTTCTGGAAAGTGGGTTTGCCACGAGCATTTGAGTGGTTACCACCAACCCAGATAGCCAGTTTACTGTGCTCTGCATCGTTGATCTGCATAGGAGGACAAGGAGGGAAACATGCACCACAACACATACATTTCTTCTCGTCAATTTCCAGAGATGGTTTGCCATCGACCAGTGCAGGACGAATAGCGGCTACCGGACAACGAGCAACAACAGTAGGACGCTCACAAACGTTGGCAACCAGGCTGTGATCGATCTTAGGTGGCTTGGTGTGCTGAACATTGATCGCGATGTCACCCTGACCACCACAGTTGATCTGGCAGCAAGATGTAGTCATGTGAACACGGTTAGGCATGTTCCACTGTTTGAACTCGTCAATCAGTTCGTCCATCATGGATTTAACAACACCAGAGGCATCAGTGCCCGGGATATCGCAGTGCAACCAGCCCTGTGTGTGAGACAGAGTAGTTACCGAGTTTTTAGTACCACCAACAACATAGCCAGCATCTTCCAGAGCTTTAATCAGAGGCTCAACTTTAGCTTCGTCGGCTACATTAAATTCGATGTTAGAACGAATAGTAAAACGGATGTAACCGTCTGCAAATTCATCACCGATTTTAGTCAGTTCACGCAGGGTGAACAGGTCGAGAATACGTTGAGTTCCGGCTTTAACAGTGAAGATTTTTTCACCGCTTTCTGCAACGTGACACAGAACACCAGGACGAGGGTCAGTGTGATATTTCCACTGGCCAAAATTACGACGCATCGTAGGATGCATGTACTGGAAACCGTCTGGACATCCAGACTCGATGGGCGGACGCATATCTGCCATTGCCATGATTAGTTCCTCAAGTTATATATTTAAACTTTCGATAACGGCGGGGATGGATCCCCGCAATTATCGAATCTCAAGACTTTTAAGCTTAGGCTTCTGCTTTACGCTCGAACCATTTAACCGCTTCGTCGTCCCATCCATCCATACGGACATAAGAACTTTGACGTGTGCTGTTAACCATATTAGGATCAACATCAACGTCCATACCTTCCAGGAAGTTAACCAGGCCGATACGTTCAATCATTTCACCACAACGCTCATGTTCCAGTGCGTTTTCTGCCCAGAAGTCGATAACTTCTTCAGCAAATTCGACCAGTTCTTCGTAGTCTTCACGAGTATCCAGCTTCTTGAATGGCAGAATAACTGTACCCATCAAGTCACCGATTTTCAGAGTACGTTTACCACCGATCAAAATAGTTACACCTTTATCATCACCTGGACGCAGTGCTTTAGGCATAACGTTCAGGCAGTGCATGCAACGTACACAGTTGCGGTTGTCAACCTGAATAGAATCGTCGTCACCCAGAGACAGGGCCTGAGTCGGGCAGCGAGTGATTACGTTATCAATGATGTACTGACGGCCTTTAGCTTCCAGGTAGTTCTTGAACTCAGCCTGGTCAACTTTCATATCGTCGCGCCATGTACCGATTACGGCCATGTCAGAACGTTCGATAGCATTCTGACAGTCGTTTGGACAACCAGAAATCTTGAACTTAAACTTGTAAGGCAGGGCAGGGCGATGAACATCGTCAGTGAAGTTGTTCACCAGCCAGCGCTGTGCAGCATGCTCGTTAGTACAGGACATTTCACAACGAGCCGCACCTACGCAAGACATAGCCGTACGTACACAAGGACCCGCGCCACCCAGATCCCAACCGAACTCATTGATTTCATCAAAGAATGTCTGAGTACCGTCAGTAGTCGTGCCGATGAACATGATGTTACCTGTCTGACCGTGGAAAGTAACAAGGCCTGAACCGTGTTTTTCCCAGCTGTCTGCAAGCTGATTCAGCATGTCAGTGGTGTAATAGTTGCCTGGAGTAGGCTGTACACGCAGGGTATGGAATTCTTTAGACTCTGGGAAAGCTTTTGCTACTTCAGAGAAACGGGGGATGATACCACCGCCGTAACCGAATACGGACACTGTACCACCTTTCCAGTAACCCTTACGAGTTTCATAAGAATGCTCAAGCTGACCGAGCAGAGAACTAGTGATATCGTTGATGAATTGGCTTTCGTGGTTATCACGTAGTGCTTTGATACCAGTAATGAAGCTAGGCCAAGGGCCATCTTCCAGTACATCCAGCATCGGTGTTTCATAGATCTTGTTTGCTGCCATGGCGATCTCCGTAGTAGGGACGACAGGTTTTTATCCTAGGGGCGCGGTAAGTGCCTGCTCCCCTAACTTTCTTTATATGGACGAGCCATACGGTTAATAAGTCTGTGGAAGTCATTTTCTGAGTAAACAGAAAAATTCCTCCTTCTTCAGTGCGAAGTAGTCTAGGCCTAGCTGGCACATGAGAACATCCTACCCATGGGGGGGAATAGGATCTTCCATATATCCCATATGGGATAGTAAAAGCGATAGACAGGCAAGACTACAAAAAACTGAGCAAAATAATATAGCACTAAATAATGCAAAAGGTTAGTTAATCTGATGATAAAATTATTATTTATTTAACAGATACTAATGTTAGGATTTATTATCTTTATGGTTAGTAATTGAGCCATATTTTTTACTAATTACACATTAGTTATATGTGTGCGTTTTGAGGCGATTTACCAAATGCAACAAAATCCATTCCTGCTCCACAATGAGGTCGCCTATTTTCGCTGGCGAGAGAGCAAGCTGGACGCTTACCCGACATCCATTGATCAGCTCAGGGTTGATTTGCAGCCTGACGCTATTGGACAAGCTGAACTGACTCAACTGTTAAATATCTGTAGTAAAAGTAATTTTGTGATTTATCGCTTCAAGGACCATCAGCTGGTGGATAAATCGATGATCAAGATGCTTGGGAAGCAGATGGGCCTTAATCGCCTGGATGGAAATCTCTGTGCCGATGGAGACAGTATCAGTTCGCTGAAAGTCCGCGAAGTGGGTCGACATTCAGGGTATATTCCCTATACCAATCGTCGCCTGAGCTGGCATACCGATGGTTATTACAATACACCGGATAAGCAAATTCGTGGAATTTTAATGCATTGTGCTCAGGATGCAGCCGAGGGTGGTGAAAATATGCTACTGGATCATGAAATTGCGTACATTCAGCTTCGTGACCAGAATCCGGACTTTATCCAGGCGCTGATGCAGCCAGATGTGATGACTATACCGGCTAATATTGAGCAGGGAGTGGAAATACGTGGTGAGCAAACGGGCCCCGTGTTTTCTTTGCAGCCAGATACCGGAAATCTGCACATGAGATACACTGCACGCACTCGGAATATCGAGTGGAAAAATAATACCATCACACAGGAAGCGGTGGCTTGTATTACGGAACTACTGACCCCAGATAACCCCTATGTAATTAGGTATAGGTTAAAGCCAGGTGAGGGTATAGTCTGCAATAATATATTGCACTCTCGTAGCGGTTTTACCGATGATCCCGCATCGGGACGGCAACGTTTATTATATCGGGCGAGGTATTTCGACCGGATTGAACAGACAGATTTGGATAGGGTGTTGAAGCATGTTGTATCTGAGTGAAGTGCTTATGCAGGAGCATGAGCTGGAAAGTTTCGATAGTTTGATAGAAGCATTAAAAGAGCGGGCACGTAAAGGTGAAATGCATTTCCAGATCGATGTGCGTCCCCCGTTTCCCGATACCCCCAATGACTGGGAGAATCGCCTGGAAGTGGCCTTTACTTCCCCTCATCGTTAATAGAGTGAGTTCTGCATATGTTGTGGGAAGAAAATAAACGCGAACAGTCCTTTGTGGTACCGGATGATATCGCGGATCTTTCGTTCAAGATCAGCTGTAAGCAAATTGCACTGGATCATGCTCATGATCTGTCCCAGGCGCTACACCTGGCATTGCCCTGGCTGGCCGACGAACAGCGTGCCGGCGTGCATCTGATTCATGGTGCGTCATCAGGCAATGGCTGGCAGCGTCCGGAAGAAGAGGACGGTGAAGATTTTATTTACCTGTCAAAACGCTCCCGTATGATGCTGCGTATGCCCAAAGATCGATTTGAGGATGCACAGGCACTAGTGGGGCAGACCCTTGATATCGCTGGCAATGCCATCACTGTGGGTGATTATCAGGTGAAGCCATTGACTTCTCTTGGGACTCTGTTTGCCCGTTATATTCTGCTGCAGGAGAATGAAACCGAAGATCAGCTGGTTGCTCGCCTGTCCAGTGATATGAAAGCCATGGGCATCACACTGAACAAGGCGCTGTGCGGCATCAGTCATGAGTTCAGGCTACCCCAGGGGCGGGTGCGTACCATGAGTGTCATGGTGGCGGATCTGGATCCTGAAGAATCGGTGCTGCTGCAAACTCATGGCATCGGCGATGGCCGAAAAATGGGTTTTGGCCTGTTCATTCCCCACAAAGGTATTAAGCCGGTAGGTGATATGTCCGAAACATCACATTTTAGCGGCGCCGAATAGTATTTCTTCAAGTCATTGAAATTATAAGATAAAAATCCTGCCTCAGGCTTATTTTTAATGATTTAGACTTGGCTAATATATCTAATGGGATAAGTGACATTTCAGGTAAACTATGATTAAGTTAGCCCCCTTAGAATTTTGACTGTTAATAATTGCATTTTTGATAGGGGCTAAATCATGGCACTAGACGTAAATGGCAAATCAATCGAAGTAACTGAAACCGGTTACCTGGCTGATATAAATGACTGGAACGAAGATGTTGCGCTGGCACTGGCCGCTATAGAAGGCATCGAAATGACTGACAAGCACTGGGATGTTGTCAAGTATCTGCGCGCTGAGCACATTGACAATGCAGGCAATGAGCCTAATGAGCGTACTATCCTGAAGGATCTGGGTAAAATCTGGGGCAGTAAGCCTTCCAGTAAAGATACTTTCGGGCTATTCCCGCTTGCGCCCAGCAAGCAGGGTCGTAAAATCGCTGGCCTGCCACAGAGTACCCGTAAAGGCGGTTATTAACTATTAATGCCTCTATTCCCATTGGGGTAGAGGCATTCTTGTTCAATACCGGCTATAATTCTGCAACTTGGTTGAACTGGCCGGATTAATAAAGACTTCATGAGGTAGAGCTAATGAGCGACAGAAACACACTGATCAAAGAATTGATCGAAATGCAGAAGAAGTTTATCGAAAACGAACACAAAAACGGTTTTGATGCAAAAAACTACTACACTCCTGAGTCTGGTCATGCACTGGACGGTTATCGTGAAACCTTTAATGATAAAGCAATGGAACTGTGTGACGCTGCTCATGCTGATAAAGGTTCAAAACGTTAAGATTTAACCCAACGTTTTAGATGCAAAAAAGCCGCTTCATAGCGGCTTTTTTTATGTATGGTAAATCATTGCCACAGAGACACAGAGATCAGAGAGTGCTTTTAGTATTAATCTCTTATTCTCTATGACTCCGGGGTAAATATTTAACAACAATTCATTTCTTTGTGGACTCTGTGCCTCTGTGGCAAATTATCAAATCTCCGCCCACATGCGTACCAGGTTGATGTAGCTGTGGTCAATTTTCACGATTTCATCATCATCCGGGTATTTCTTCTGTAAGGATTCACGGGCTTTGTGCAGTTCGAATAGTAGCTCCCTCTTGGCTGGGTCTCGAATCATGCTCTGCGCCCAATTCACGGCGACCAGGCGGGTGCCTCGGGTTACTTCTGCGACATGGTGCAGGCTGCCGGAAGGATAGGTGATGGCATCTCCCGCGGCCAGCTTTACTCTATTGTCACCCATGTGAGTGCGAATTACGGTTTCTCCGCCGTCATATTCGTCAGGGTCATTAAGAAACAGGGTAGTGGATACGTCAGTGCGATAACGGCCGTTCATTGGGCCCATGATGGGGTCGTCAACATGGTCGCCATAAAACTGTCCTGAGCCATAACGGGCATAGAAAGGCGTGGCAACCCGGTGGGGTATGACCGCGGCCTGATAAACAGGATGATTGAACAGGCTGTTCATGACAATGTTGTTGAGCTGGTTGAGAACCTGTGCATTCTGTGGGATTTCCTGGTTGTTCTTCACTTTTCTCGCCGTTACGCCGGCGGATAATCGACCATCCACAAATTGCGATTCATCCAGTATTTTACGTACACTAGATAGTTGATCCTGATCGAGTACGCCATGAATCGGTATAAGCATGATTTCTCCAGTGCAACAGGGTATTAGGTTTAGAGGCAGCCTAAACCTTCTGATATAATGCCACGCTCTAAAAGCAAAGCGTATGAAACAATGATTTTGAATATTAACATTGATCAGGAGGCCTATGCACTGGATGTGCCTGAGCAATTACTGGATGAGGCCCAGGATTTTTTTAAAACCATGGATGATGATATGGATAAGGGCTGGCAGTTGGGGCGATTCTGGGTAGAAAACCCGACACCGGAACAGCGTTGTCAGGTGGCGGCCAATAAACTGGTGAGTGCCATGCATACCGAAAACAAGCGTATGTTTTATCTCATGAGCGCCTATATCATCCATACCATGCCAAACGTTAAAGGCATTACGGTGCATAATGACCTGGAAATCGATGAAATCGACATAGCCACCTGATATATGGCTGATTTATTTACTATGAAATCACCCCTGGTGATTCGTTTACCCGATGGTCGTAAACACATCATGGCCGAATATTTTCAACATCCGCAAGGCCTGCTATATTTTGAAGTGTTCTGGCATCAGCAGCCAGAGCAATCAGGAATACATCTGGTGCAGGGAAAATATAAGGGTGACGGCCCGTGGAAGGTGGGGGATTGTGTGATCAGTGTGCTGGGCTGCCATGGTTCGGATCCAGAGCTGGCCAGTTTGTTTTCTGAATGGCAGACCACTATGCAGATGGCGCCGGAGGCTTATCCGGACGAGGGGCATATCAAGTCACTGGCGGTTTCTAAGGGTGTTGTTTTTTGTGATTAAAGCTTAATTAATTATATATTTTATTCAAAATGTTCCTGGTTTTTGCATTGGTTTCGCCTCGGCAATTGCCGAGATGACACGCATACAATCAGTGCGAATTGGGCCAGCTTTCTTTTGCTTTTGTGTTTATAGTTTCCCATTGAACAAGCCGAGGAAGGAGTGATTGATGCGGAAGTTTTCTGCGAGGATGTCTGAGCGAATCAAGCATTTCATGATTCGTGAGTTCCGCAGCAGCCGTATCAATAAGGACTGACGAGGGAACCCTTCATGGTTTTTATGAAGGGCTTGAGAGTTGGGGCGGCATTTTGTTGCCTACTTATTTTTTGCTGCAGAAAAATAAGTAGGTCGCCAACAGGCGAAATGAATGTTTAAAAAAATCATAAAATTAAAGGCTTACTACAGATTTATCTTAATTTTTTGAAACATAATTATTTTAAAATAACAAAAAAGGGCCTGACAAGCAGGCCCTTTTTTTTATTGCTAAGTTTATTTAGTTTAAAAATGAAAACCCAGGTTCATACCCACGGTAGTAATGCCCAGTCCAATTGATGCACCGGTGGTTGGAGAAGTCAGAGTTTCTTCAGATGCCTTAGATGCATGGAAGCCAATCTCCCAGTATTTGCTCACATGGTAATCACCGCCAATGGCAAAATGGCTGGTGGTGACCGCCGGCAAGATGTAGTTATTGTCGGTATCGGCATCATCAATCGGCGCATCGGCATGATTATAACCTGCGCGTAGATTGAGTTTTTCATTGACCGCATATTCAACACCCAGGGCGATAATGGTCTGGTCGTCCCAGCCCGCTGGCAAGCTGATCTTTATACTGTCTGGTCCAGTAATTTCCATGGTGCTAAGGGTATCGGACCAGGTGATTAATTTAACATCGAACGATACAGTCAGTTTTTCCATAGCCTTGTATGCTATGCCTGCGGCAAAAACCTGAGGGAAGTCCAGATCCAGTTTATAGGTGCCTGCTGGACATACATTGCCAGCACAGCCAGTAATATCTAACCGATTTTGACCAGTTATATCCTGGATGTCACCATGACTCAATTGGTATTCCAGGTCGCTGAAATTCTGTTCACTCTTATAGCTTGCACCCAGTGTCAGTTTGTCGTTAACATCGTAGAGCACACCAAGGGTCAGGCCCAGACCAAAAGAAGAAGCACTACGACTCAGATCAAAATTAACCATGTTGGTATCTGCGATACCATCAGCAGTGGTATCTGCATAAAAGGCCTGTTTCATGGAAACCGACTGGTAATCTATGTTTAGCGAGATTCCATAACTGAGCTTTTTGCTAGGGTTCCAGGCAACAGTGGGTGCCATTTGCCAGAACTGTAAGGAGGAATAGCCTTCAAAATACATGTCAAAAGGTGCAGTTGGAGGAAAAGCCGCTGAAAACTGAGTTAATGGGTAATCTGTTCCCAGACCTGATGTTCCATACATGCCGCCGCCAAAATATACATCAGGATTTTCATCACTGACCGGAGCGGTCCAGCCCAAAGAAGGCACGCCGTATTGAGTGGCAGCACTGTCGCTCTTTTCGCCGCCGGTAGCGGTAAAATCGACATGTCTATCCGGCATGAACATTTCCAGACTGAAGTCTGCACGCTTACCAATGCGGGCCATACCTGCCGGGTTGCTAATGGCCGTCATGGCAGAACCAGGCATGGCGGTTACAGCGCCAGCGAGACCTTTCTGATAGTTACCTATACCTATGAGTTGATAACCATTGGTGGCGAAAGTTTGCGTAGAAACACATAGGCTGCTCAGGATAAGTGCAGGCAAAATTTTATTTTTCATGATTGTTACCGCTTTTTTTAGGTGGGCCATGTTTGCTTATAGCGAGTATGTGCCGACATGGGAAAATTTTATTAAGCTCCTTTAGCTTAAAAGAATCTTAGCATATTGTTATTTACTAACTCGACAGAGAAAATATTTTTTTAACTAAAAAATATGATAAAAGTCAGAAAATTTCTATTTTATTAACTTTAGTTGATCAGATTCATTTAACTGAGGCATGGGTACTTTGGACTTAGAGTGAAAATATCAGAATATTCTAATAATCAAATGTTTTATTGCGATGCGTTTAGCCATCTATCCAGGGCATTGGCAAAACTCTGACGATCGCTCTGGTTCAGGGGTGGAGGGCCGCCTGAGGCCTGGCCTGCATTGCGCATTTCTTCCATGAAATTGCGCATGGTGAGTCGCTGCTGGATATTGTCCGTTGTATATTCTTCGCCGCGGGGGTTGATGACATGAGCACCTTTGGCGATAACTTCAGAAGCCAGGGGAATATCGGCAGAAATGAGTAAATCTCCCGAAGAAATGTGTTTGGATATGTAATTATCCGCAACATCGAATCCCTGTCCAACCTGGACCGCTTTGATCAATGGCGAGGAGGGTTTGGGAATGTAGTGATTGGCCACCAGGGTTAACTCGGTACCGGTACGCTGTGCAGCTCGGAACAGAATTTCCTTGATAACAACAGGACAGGCATCGGCATCTATCCAGATATGCATTTAAATTCTCTTGTTCATTTTGTAGTGCTGGATACTGTTAAATAGCAGGTAGGACTTCTCCAACTGCTTATAGCCAAGCGTTGTATAAAAGCCCAGGGCATTTTCTCTGGCGTGTAGAAATAGTTCATCAATGTTACTGTCTCGGGCATAGGCTTCTATATGCTGCATCATCAATCGACCAATGCCTTTGCCCTGGTAATTATCATCTATACCCATATAGCGGACCTGTGCCACCGCTGGCGCAATATTCTGTAAGCGTGCTACGCCAATAACTTTATCACCCTCTTTCACCATAACATGATAGCTGCTGCCTTCATGCTCATCCTGCTCTGAACCTTCTGGTTCTCCCCAGGGTTTTCTTAGTATTTTCCAGCGCAGATGAAAATATTGTGCGAAGTCCCGTTTGGATTTTGGTGTAGTAATTACCATATAGTATGACGCAAAGGCGTGAAGGTATTTATAAAATTATTAACCAGGGCTTTGTGTCTTCGTGCCAAACATAATTATGCAAAAGAAACCCAGGTAGTAGCCACATACTTCACCCCTTCCAGCAACTGTGAATTCCTATGCTCATGGGTCCAGAATGGGGGAAATAAAGCCAGGGCCCCCTGTTTAGGCTGTAAGGCGACATCCTGAAACAAAAACTCTGTAGCACCACCAGGACCGGCTACATCATTCAGATACCACAGAGCGACCAGTTGTCGGTCGGCGAAGTCGTGGCTACCACCATCGATATGCCAGTGATAATACTCATCTGCTTCGGTGCGCTGCATGGCATAGCCTACGTCTTTGAATGGGCCTTTGAAAAATGGGAAGGCATTGGCAAATTCACGGATAGCTGAACTTAATGAACGAAACAGTTCCTGATTAATATCGCGCCAATGTTCGTGTGCGCTAAGGGCAATGTCAGTAGATTTTTTTATGGAATTATCTTCCTTGAAATCCTGGCCGATTCGTCCACGGTACTGGTCTTCGGGTTTAGCTTCGAAACGACGTATCATTTCCTGACAGATATCACTGGCTAAAGCATTGTCCTGTAAGTATATAAAACTTCCAGGTTTTACTTCATGGATGGTTTGTAGATCTTTGCGCTGAGTCGAGTCGTGATACATAGTGTTCCTAAATAAACCTTTGCTATTTTTAATGGTTACTAAAGATAATGGCTTTTGATGAATGATTCTATATGCGGCGCACTGTCATCACCATGTTTGCTGAACAGTTTCAGGCTTTGCTGTGCGAGATTCATCCAGTGCTTTTCAGACTTGTTCATGAGTTTTGTTATGGGTGATTTATCACCATGCTTTAACCATTCCTGGTAGGCATTCATGATGGAGGGGAAAATCATTTTTCTCAGGTTGCTTAGATTGGCGAAATAGAAATGAATGCGAGCTGGTTCGGCATCTTCCAGTAATCTGGGAAGGGTAGAAAGACTGTCAGCCAGGTTATCCCTTACAGAACGAATCAGTAATTCTGCCTGGGAACGGGGTAGCCGGGACAGCATCGCTTCCCAGTCATCACCCAGTCTTTGTCCGGCCTGTATTTCACCCATTTCATGATGCAATACCGTATCAATTTCTGCATCTGTCATAAGCTCCAGCGAATCGTCCGCGTGTTTTTTGAAATCGTAGCAGGCAAGAGCTCTGGCCAGTGGATTGTCCAGGTTATACCAGTGGGATTCTTCATATTTTTCCCAAAGGAAGCGGCGTAGTGATTCACGACGGATATATACGCATTTGTCCTGTGCCATGCCGGGAGGTGCGGCCAGGTCTCGAGCCAGTTCCTTCGATGATATGTATATAGTGTAATCATCCAGCTGCTTTATGGATTCGATTTCGGCCAGAAAAAATACAGGTTTACCCATGTTGCCATAACCGCCACTGTACACAAGGCCCATTGGATTCAGTTGTTGGTTAATATCGCGGCTGTGAAAGGGGTCGAATTGCTGATCGTCGATATCAAGAGTCTGATAGTCATCATCTTCGAGTCCATCCCACAATTGTTCGCGATCTGTCAGCCATTCACCAATATCGTCTTTAGATAGTGGGCTGCCAAAAGCCTGACCGGTTTCCCAACGGAAATATTCGCGCATTTTCAGTAAATAAATGCATAAAGTGTAATTGCCTGCATGTTGGGCATCTGAGAGGTTGCAGTTGGCTTGTACCTTGGTTTGCAGCTGTTGCATGTTCGATGATACCTCTAGGTTGCTGGACCGGGTTCAATTGGAGTAAATCCGACATGTATCTGTATTTCTCTGGTGAACAGAGTTCAGCGCACATTGTGTAATAACCGCTCCTGCGCATCTTTGGCCCTAAACACGCCGCTCGGTCTCTGTTCCTCGGTTCTGGCTTCCTGCTTCACTCTAACTCCTAAATCCATTTAGTCGTGACTCGACTCTCGACAGTTGCTCCTGCACTGTTCTACCTTGGCCCGTCCTTGGGCTCGTGCCGCCTACCTCCCTGTAGGCGTCCTGGCCATGACCCACAAGGATGTGGGAAATGCAGATAACGCAGGAGCAGTTATCTGTACTAGGCCCCGTGGCATACGACCGTCAGGGAAGGCGGAAATGCAGGTTTTGAAGGAGCAAAAACCTGCCGCACATCCTGTGCAGTCGCTCCTGCGCATCTCGGTAATTGAGTCTTTTCGGGCTATTCCTGCCCTCTCGAGATACTTATTAATCCATTAACATCGTCCATGCGTTGCTTCAGCGCATCTTTGCATGACCCTTAGCGCGCCGCTCCTGCGTTGCTCTACTTCACCACATCCATGTGGTTCCTTGGCCCCGCGGTATATATTGCCAGGGATGGCATGTATGCAGAAAATGCAGGAGCAATTATCTGCCCGCACATCCTCGGCAACTGCTCCATGCGTTGCTCTCGACAGTTGCTCCTGTATTAATCTATTGCTTTATCTAGTGAACCTTGGCACGTCGCTCCTGCGCATCTCGGCAATTGCTCCATGCATTGCTCTACTTCACCACATCCATGTGGTTCCCTGCGCCCGCGACATACTGCACATCCTGTGCCGTCGCTCCTACGCATCCCTGCGCCCGCGACATACCGTACTTCCTGTACATATAATTCTTGATTAAAATAGTATACTATTTCGTATTCTAATATTCTTAATTTTTAACTGTAAATATGAGGTTGTTGTGAGGATCAGAACCAAGTGGCACAAGAAAGACCGTGTTGTTTCCGTTGAAGAAAAAGCTAATACCCTGGCTTTTATCGCCTGGAGGATTGCAGCGGCCATGGTGTTGAATCTGGAGAACGAAAACTTCCAGACCGATACTCAGCAGCAGCGCCTGGATGTCATTAAAGAGATTCTGGCATTTCTGATCTCGGTTACGGATCGTATGGTCGTTGATCAGATGTCCCTTGATGAGCGTCAGGATTTGATCAGCAAGATGGCGCTGAAGTTGATTAAGGTTATGCAGGAAAATTCGGAAGACCTGATTGGAAAAGGGGACTTTCAGGGGCCATTCATCGAGTTATTGAATGAACGAATGAACGCTTATGCTATTTGTTCCTGGGATGGTGATGAGCCCGGTTACCAGTACAAGCGGGATTTTGGCGATTATGTCGCACGCCAAATGGGTGAAAAGGACAATAAATGGATCACCACCCATATCATCGATATCGAAGTGCCACAGGTGTTGGAAACCCTGACCAAGGCCAAGCTGGAAATGGTGGATGGGGGAAGTACGGCTCAGTTAGGGAGTTAAATCTATTGCCACAGAGGCACAGGGTACACAGAGATTTTCAATATATTCTTGCTGTATCTCAATGTGCCCAAATGGCATAAATTTTTGTAACTCACAGCGCCCGCGGCGTACGACCGCCATGGATTTATGCCCTTTGGGTATGGCGGAAATGCAGGTTTTGCAGGATACAGCACATCCCTGTGCATAGCCGCTCCTGCGCATCTCGGCAATTGCTCCATGCATTGCTCTACTTCGCCACATCCATGTGGTTCCATGCGCCCGCGGCATACCGTTCATCCTGAACATAAAAAAGGCCGGAGCATGTCCGGCCTTTTGAAACTACAAGCTTAATAACTGATCTTAAGCCTTGAAGTTAGCAGCGTTATCCGTGTTATGGGCGCTACCATCTTCGAAACCCGCAGAGTAGGCTTCGTTTACACGTTGTTCTTCGCGCTCTGGGTTACATACATAACCGCCCTGCCAGCCCTGGATGTACTCTGGGTCGATACCGTCTTTTTCCAGTTTGGTTACTGTATCGAAATATTCTTTGTTCATAGCTTACTCCTGGTAGAGGACCATTTTTAACTTGTCGCTGATATCAGCGGATTCAAATTCGGTATTACAGAAATGCGGAATTGTAACCCCATTTCCAGATGGGGACTAAGTATATAGCCAGTGATTAGATGGCTGTATATCTCCATAGGGGGGTATAATAGTCATATATTTGCTAAATGAGAATGTTTCCCCATTAGAGATATACGACTGGAGCCGGGATTATTATAGTCTTACGCTCCCCCAAGAGTAACTATTTGAAAGAGGTTTTGCCATGACTGAGCAGATCGAAGGCTTAGATCAGGATTTTGCCAGTGGTATTGCGGCATTTGAATCCAAGGAATTTAGCAATGCCATGCGCCTGTTGTTGAAATATGCCGAACAGGGCAATGCCGATGCACAGCATCGAGTGGCGATTATGTTCCAGAACGGACTGGGTGTGATGACTAACGAAGCCAGCGCTGAAAAGTGGATGCGCGCATCAGCTGAGCAAGGCTATTCCTTTGCGCAACATGGCCTGGGTTTCATGTACATGGAAGGTGAATGTGTAGAGCAGAATTCCGAAGAAGCGGTTAAATGGTTCAAGAAAGCCGCGGATCAAGGCCTGGTGGGTTCTATGACTACTCTGGCGATGATGTACGAAGAAGGCCGTGGGATTGAGAAAAACCCGGAAGAAGCCCAGCGTCTGTATAAACTGGCTGGATTCTAAGTTCACTTCATTTATCCATAAACTGAATTATTACAGGAATCTTAATGCGTCCTGCGAAATTGCTTGTTGTTTTAGAACGTGAATTTCAGAGCACCGAGACAGGTCATCACACCCCAGCCATGCTGTGGGGGCCGCCGGGTGTCGGAAAATCTCAGATGGTGGCTCAGGTTGCCCAGAAACATGATGTACCAGTCATTGATATCCGTCTGTCACAGATGGAACCGAGTGACTTAAGGGGTATTCCGTTTAGGGTTGATGAGTGCGTGGACTGGGCGATCCCATCGATGCTGCCCGATGCCAAACGCCATGGCTCTAAAGGTATATTGTTTCTGGATGAGATTACTTCGGCGCCACCCAGCGTATCTGCAGCAGCCTATCAGCTGATCCTGGATCGTAAACTGGGTAATTACGAAGTGCCGGAAGGCTGGGCCATATTTGCCGCCGGTAATCGACAGGGTGACCGCGGCGTGACCTATACCATGCCGGCGCCACTGGCAAATCGTTTCTCTCATTATGAAGTGGATGTGAATCTGGATGACTGGGTGGCCTGGGCCTGGGATCGTGGCATTAATGAGCGAGTAATCGCATTCTTGCGCTTTCGTCCCGACCTGCTGTTCGATTTCGATCCTGCCCATAATCCAGTGGCGTTTCCGTCGCCCCGTTCATGGGAGTTTGCACATAATGCGTTACATAAGTTCGAAGATCATCCCGAGCTGTTTCTGGGTGCTCTGCAGGCCTGTGTCGGGCCAGCGGCTGGAGTTGAGCTGAATGCGTTTATTGATAGTCTGGATCAGTTGCCCGATCTGGATGCCATTCTGGCTGGAGAAGAGGTCCATACACCGAAAGAAATCGATTTGCAGTATGCCGTAGCCTCTGCCCTGGTGGGGCGTGCGATTCAGGTCAAAGGCAAGGATAATGCTCAGGACGTCATGGGTAAGATCCTCAAATATGCGCGTCGTTTCAGGCAGAAAGAAATGGGTGTCATGCTGGTATCTGATATGCATCGTGCCATGGGTGAGGAGATTTTCGCCGTACCCGAGTTTGCCGACTGGGCCGATAGCATTGCCGAGCTGATGATTTATTAAAAGATAGTCATAAGTCGTAAGTTATAAGTCGTAAGTCAAAGCGATGGGTTCTTAGTATTTTGACGTGGACTTATGACTTATGACTTACAACTTAAGACTTTTTTATGCCTTTGGATCTGGAAAAAAAACTCGCCACAGCTCGTACCAAGTTAATACTGGAAAAGCCTTTTCTGGGTGCCCTGGTGTTGCGTTTGCCCATGGTGCCGGCCAATCCGGAATGGTGTGCGGCTACCTTCAGTGATGGCAAGAAGTTTTATTATAATCCCGAATATATAGAAGCCTTGAACCCGGATCAGACCCAGTTTGCCCTGGCTCATGAAGCCCTGCACTGTGCCTTGCTGCATTTTGCCCGTCGTCAGCATCGTATCAAACATCGCTGGGACATGGCCTGTGATCTGGCAATCAATCCTATGTTGATCAATGATGGTATGACACCCCCGGTGGATGCCCTCTATCTGCGCGAATATACCGATATGACCGCAGAGGAAATCTATCCCTGTCTGGAAGACAATGAAAACGATCAGGAGCGGGAGCTGGAACAGCAGCTAAACGAGGACTCCGATGAGGGCGAGGGGGGCACTGGCGATGCTGATCAGCAGAATGAAGGCAAGCAGCAAAGACAGAAGGGCAATCAGGGACGGGGTGAAGAAGACGGCGGTGCCCGGGAAGATAATTCCCAGGGAGGTGAGGGTGAGGGTAAGCAGGATCGTCCACCGGAATCCGAAGGTGATTCCGAACCCGATCCATTAACGCCACAGGAAATCGAAACCCTCAGCACCCAGTGGCAACAGCGTATGGCCAGTGCGGCCCAACAAGCGATTCAGGCCGGCAAACTGGGTGGTTCCATGGCCCGAATGGTCGATCATCTGCTGCAACCCCGTTTACCCTGGCGTATGTTACTGGCCCGATATATGACCATGGTGGCACGGGACGATTACACCTATTCCCGGCCTTCGAGTCGCAGAGGTGACCCAGCGGTATATCCCAGCCTGCGCAGCACACAACTGGATATAACGGTGGCTCTGGATATTAGTGGTTCGATCTCGGATAAGGAAATTGGAGAATTTGTGTCTGAAATAGATGCTATCAAGAGTCAGTTGCGAGCCAGAATCACCCTCCTGGCCTGTGACTCAGACCTGGCCAAAGATGGACCCTGGCTGTTCGAAGCCTGGGAGGAGTTCGCCATGCCGCGTAAATTTCAGGGTGGTGGTGGCACCAGTTTCGTTCCGGTGATTGAATGGGCCGATCAGCAGGATAAGGCGCCTGATTTGCTAGTGTACTTTACCGATGCTCAGGGTCAGTTTCCGCAACATGAACCCTGCTTCCCGGTGATCTGGCTGGTGAAAGGCAAAACCCCGGTACCCTGGGGTGTCAGGGTGCAATTGAATTGATATCAGCCACAGAGGCACTGAGCACACAGAGATTATTTTTTGTAGGCCGAATAATTTAATTATTAGATGGTCATTTCTGCATAATTAACATTTTGTGACTCAGTGCCCTCTGTGACTCTGTGGCAAATAATTTAGGTTTTTGAAAGAATTATGGATCTCTCCCCGGAAGACAGTTTGCGTTTGAATGTCCTGCTGACTCAGGGCCTGCTGGCGGTGCGTGTCGATGAATCACGTATGTTGGTATATGCCCTCACCGAACGAGGTGAGGCTAAGGTTAATCTGAATCCTAACTGTCGAAACGAACAGTATATCCGTAATGTAAAGTCTCTGTTGTCATCCCACTCACTGGGCTCTCCCGGTGGTTATCCGGTGTATCTTAAACGCTGGACCCGCATGGGGCAGGCCCGTGATGATAGTCTCGAGCAGCTACTGTTGTTAGGTGAGGAAGAAGCCGTGGTAGCGGTAGTTCACGCCCCTGGACTGACCAATGAGCTGGCACGTCGTGCCTGGTGGTGTAGTCCGACTTCGGACAATGCCCGGCGCATGCTGGAAAAGGAAGAGGTGGTTAGGGGTGATATGGGTAAGATACTGGCCGAGCATCTCATTGAGCATCTGCCCTTTGAGGAAGAGCAGCAGGCGATGATCGATAGTGTGAAATCGGCCCTGCAACCTGGACTGGTCACTGAAGAGCTGCGACAAAATCTTTGGAGCAAGGCAAAAAGCAAAGCTTCTTATTATGTCGGCTTTTTACAGGCTAGTCCCGATGATTTACCAGGCGATGCGGCTGAGCACCCTTCGCTCGAGGTGATTAAGCAGAAACTTGGGCCATTACGGGAGGCAGATAATCCTATTGCTCGTCTACTGCTGCGGGTACTGAGTGCCAATGGTCAGAATTACCTGAATACGGTTGAGGCTGTACTCAAGCGACCCAGTAACCAGGATGTAGTGGTGGCCCTGTTTATGGCTATAGAGAACTATTTCGCCGATGCAAATCCAGGGTTTGATAGCCGACGTGATATCGAGGCGATGATTAAACATGCACTGCACTGTGCCGAGCAACCACAATTGGTCTCTCAGCCGCTGATGGATGTTATGGAATTGGCTCCAGAGCTAAAGGATAAGTTAGCGGCCATGATGTTGCTATCCGGTTACTGTGAAGAGCTGGCTTTCCCGGTATTCGGCCTGAGCGATGCCATTGGTTCAGTGATGCGTAAACGTATCGAGCATTTAACTACGCCACTAAAGCAGCAACTGGCAATACTTCGCAGTTAATCTATATACCGATTGATACCATGTCACAGCTACATCTGAATAAAATACATATTTCGCTCAGGCTCAGGGTGCCCCATGGGGTGCTGGAAAAGTACCTGGCCTCATCCGCTGAAGTGGTAGGACACAAGCTGACTGAACAGGTAGTGGATTATGTGAATGATAAAAAACTGGGTTATTTTCCAGCCCTGGATTTTTTCCAGACTGAACCAGGCCTGGATGCAGATTTAATGGATGCCGCGGAAACCATAGGCTGGTTTGCCTGTAAGTATGCGCGAGAGGAAATTTTACGTAAGATGCGGCCTTTTTTCGCTTCTATCAGTTTTCAGGCAGTACAGATTGTCGCTTTTTCCATGCCGCCAGTCAGGCCCAGTCAGCTTAATGCCTGGCATGATTTACTGGGGCACTATACCCCGGATGTGGTTAAACTGGACCTAATTGCTTCAATTTTAAAGAAAAATGACCGTCAGGATGGCTTGTCTAACTGGTCTCGGCAGTTGTTCAGACGTAATCTGGAAGACTCATTCCAGGATCTGCAAGTCCTGCAGACAGTTGCCATATAGACTATAGTTTGGTATGTTTCAATGGTAATAAATATGAAATTCGGCCGTTAGAGCCAAAAAAAGTTCCTGTATTGACGCTGCGACAAGACCCCCTCATCTGCAGTTATCAAAAAATGAGTAATGACGCACAATTTTGGCCATTTTTATGGTCCAGAATCTTGTATGTGGGTACCAGAAAAACACCGGAGGTGCTGGTTGTGATTTCCCTCGTGTAGGCAAGATTTATGTAGTTAAGCTTATATTAGGCGTGTTGTTGGAAATCCTATGAATATCAATTGCTCAATTAAAATTCTTTTGTTGTTGTCTGGCCTCATCATGAGTCAAACAAGCCAGGCAGCGATTAGCGATACTTTGGTGCAGGAGGCACTCAAGGCGTTATATACCAGCACTGATGGTCCCAACTGGAAAGTAAACACTGGATGGAGTGCTGATGCAGACATCGATATCTTATGTCCAGATCCAGATGCAGTGCCTGAGATAGTAACTCACGGGATTGTCTGTGACAGTAGTGATAATGTTGAAAAACTGGATCTTAGTGATAATAATCTTGTTGGCACCATACCTGCAGAAATTGGTAATCTGTCTAATCTGGTTCGGCTTAAGCTACAAAACAATAAATTAAACGATAATATTCCTTCTGAGCTCGGTTTATTAAGTAAGCTGGTTACATTGAGCCTTTTTGACAATGATCTCGAAGGACCTATCCCCTCGTCGTTATCAAGCTTAACCAATTTATTATATTTTGAGTTATACAATAATCGATTATCAGGACAATTGCCTAAAGAGCTGGGTAAGCTGGCAATGCTCTGGAATTTCTATGTCCAGGGCAATCAATTTATCGGGGATCTGCCTATTGAGTTGATGAATATTGGTAATGCATATACTGATGATATTCACCTGGACTTGAGATGGAATGGCCTCAGAAGTGATGACGCAACTTTAAATTCATTTATCGATAGCAATCATATTACTCATGTAAATCTAATACCATATAAAGATAGTCAGACAGTAGCACCTACCGGTTTTATTCTGGATGGAAAAACAACTACCAGTGTAGAGCTTAGTTGGGCCGCTTTCGATACCACGCCATCAACCACCGGTGGGTATAAAATTCTACAGTCCACTTCAGCTGGGGGGCCGTTTACACAGGTTGTTCCTGACATTAATAATCGTAGTGTGACCAGTACTACTATCAATAATCTACAGGAGGGTGTGAATTACTGGTTTAAGGTATGTAATTACACCAATACTCATGATGACAACCTTAAAAATATGGTGATTAGTGAAGACAGCGCTGCAGTTTCCAAAGGGGTGCCGGCAGTCGGGGCGGGGGTTGATCAGTTTGTAGATGAGTTAACCACAGTTAATCTTTCATCCACTGCCAGTGACACTGATGGTACTATTGTCGGTTATTCCTGGAGCCAGTTATCCGGGCCGGATGCAGATGATTTAATAAATACCGATACCGCATCAGCCAGCTTTAGCGCACCCGAAGTTTCTATCGGAGGTGATGTCCTTACTTTCAGGGTCACTGTTACCGATGATGATGGCGATATAGCTTATGATGATGTCCAGGTTACCGTGAATAATGTTCTGGCGGCACCTACGGTTTCTGCCGGTGTGAATAAAACCGCCAATGAAAGTGATGTTGTGTCACTTACAGCTACTGCCAGCGATCCTAGCCCTAACGGCACAATAGACAGGTACTTTTGGGAGCAGGTTGAAGGTCCGCCAGTTAGCATTATTGTGGATTCTCTTGATGAAGCTAAAGTCAGTTTTACTGCCCCCAGTATTGATGTTTCTTCTGAATCTCTGTTGTTCATGGTCACGGTTACTGATAATGATGATCAAATTGCCACCGATACGGTTTTGGTGACGGTAAACAATGCACCTACGGTCACTGTCGGTATCGACCAGACTGTTAATGAAGGTGATTCAGTATCACTCTCGGCGATTGCCAGTGATGGCGGTGAATCTACATTAAATTATCAATGGCAGCAGGTTTCAGGTTTGCCCGTAACTATCAATTCAGCGACTAGTGCCGATGCTGGTTTCACTGCACCTGGTATCGATACTGAATCTACAAATTTAGAATTCAAGGTCACTGTTACCGATGATGAAGGTGCTACAGCCACTGACAATGTTGTGGTGACTATTAACAATGTGATAGTAGCGCCAACAGTATCCGCCATCGGTCCAGATCAAACGATTTATGAAGCAAATGTAGTCACACTGTCTGCTATGGCTAGTGATGGCAATGGAACTATTGATAGTTACTTATGGGAGCAGGTATCGGGTTCGCAGGTAACACTTAGCAGTAATAGCCTCGCTAATGTTAGTTTTACACACTTGATTAATAGTCTGGTTGTATCTGAAGATCTGGAATTCATAGTAACGGTCACCGATAACGATGGTGGAACAGCTACTGACAATGTTCGTGTGACTGTTAATAATGTCTTCATGCCACCTGTTGCCGATGCGGGTCCTGCTCAATCTGTTGATGAACGTACAACGGTAACTCTTTCGGCCACGGCTAGCAGGGATGATAACGGCAGTATAATTAGCCACAACTGGAGACAAATTTCAGGTACTAACCAGGTTGTTCTTACCCCGTCAGATACCAATCCTGCTATTGTCACTTTTGAAGCACCTGCGGTTGAAGTAGCTGGAGATGTGCTGGTGTTTGAACTCACCGTGACGGATAACGATGGTCAAACAGCAATAGATGAGGTTCAGGTCACCGTAAACGATGTCAAGATCGAACCAGAAACCGATCCTAGCACTGACCAGCCAGGTGATGAAGCGGAAGAAGGTAACTGGATCGAGCTGAACGCGAATGCCTTTGATGTTGATGGTCAAGTGGTCACCTATCACTGGGAACAACTGTTAGGTCCAACCGTGGATCTGGAAACCACAGATACTCCTACTACCCGATTTGAGGCACCAACAATCACTAATCGCAGAGTCCGCTTACTGTTCAGGGTAACGGTTACCGATGATGATGAACTGATAGGTCGTGGTTTGATTTATGTCATCATCACCAAGCGAAATGTGATTGTCGTAGGTAATGGTGCACTGAGCTGGCCCTGGTTGCTGTTACTGGCTGTGCCTTTGCTCGGTAGACGTTATCTAAAATAATTGTTAAGCAATTTATATCTCTAAACGGGGCCTGACGGCCCCGTTTTCTTTTGGGTCTTATTGGCACCCATCCTGCAGTAGTCCGTAGTAAATGCATTTTTGTCAAAAAAACGTCGGAGGCGTTATGACACAAGATACGGTCATGCAACTGGCTACACAGACTCTGTGGATGACGATACTCATTGCAGCTCCATTACTGTTATCGGCGCTGGCTATCGGTTTGCTGGTGGGTATGTTTCAGGCCGCCACCCAGATCAATGAAATGACCCTGAGTTTCATCCCCAAGCTGGGCATACTGGTAACCGCACTGTTTGTTTTTGGGCCCTGGATGCTGAGTAATATTGTGGACTTCACTCAGCGGTTAATCATGAATATTCCATCCATGCTGGGCTGATATGCTGGTTCTCACCACTGAACAGCTCGGGCTTTTTATGGGCAGTATTTTCTGGCCCTTTGTGCGCATCAGTGCCATGTTGATGGCGGCCCCGGTTTTCGGTGCCCGCATGATGCCGATTCGGATTCGAGTACTCATGGCCGTGGCCTTTAGTATGGTTGCCATCCCCATGTTACCGCCGGTGCCTGCGGTGGATCCCATTTCCTTTCAGGCGCTGATTATCCTGTTTCAGCAGGTGCTGATTGGTGTCGCCATGGGATTTATGATCCAGATGGTGTTCCAGACGCTGGTAATTGCCGGTGAAACCATAGCCAATGGCATGGGGCTGGGTTTTGCCCGAATGGTCGATCCGGCTAATGGGGTACAGGTGCCGGTGGTGTCCCAGTTTCTGATAATTATGGCGACCTTGTTATTTGTCGTCCTCAATGGTCATTTGATGCTGATCGAGCTGGTGGTAGAAAGCTTTCGGTGGTTACCCATTTCTGAACAGGGCCTGTCCACCCAGGGGGCCTGGGAAATTGCCAGCAGAGGCACGCAGATGTTCGCAGGCGCTGTGTTGGTGGCGATTCCAGCAGTGGTCGCCATGCTGGTAGTTAACATATCTATGGGGGTCATCACCCGTGCGGCTCCCCAGATGAATATATTTGCGGTGGGTTTCCCACTGATGATCCTTCTGGGTTTTGTCTTCCTGGCGGCTACCACACCTTCGATTTTAACCCGTTTTACCCAGCTTATGATGGATAGCTTTGAAGCTATTCAGTCAGCGCTCACGGCTGGTTAGGAACTCAGGCTATGGCTGAAAATGATACCTCCCAGGAACGTACCGAAGAACCCACCCCGAAACGACTAGACGATGCCCGTAAGAAAGGCCAGGTGCCCCGTTCACGTGAGCTCAATACCATGGTGATTATGGCGCTGGCGGCGGTGGCTTTGATGATGTTGGGGCAAACCATGCTCAATGACCTGAGCGAGCTTATTAAATCCGGATTTCAGCCTAGTCGGGAAGATATTTTTGATGGTCGTGCGGTTTTGCGGTTTTTCTATCAGGCAATCATTGACGGTATATGGTTGTTGTTGCCATTTTTCGGTTTGATGATGGTGGCGGCCCTGCTAACACCTATGAGCATCGGTGGATGGTCATTCAGTTTTGAAGCCCTGCAGCCCAAGCTGGAAAAACTCAACCCACTTAAAGGTTTGAAACGTGTGTTCTCTGCCAAGGGGCTGATGGAACTGATCAAGGCCTTTGCCAAGTTCAGTCTGGTGGCCTCGGTAGCGGTGGTGGTGATCTGGGTGAAGATGGATGAATTCCTGCAACTGGGTGGCGAATCACTGGATATGGCTCTGTCACATGCGGCTGATCTGTTTACCTCGTCTTTTATGTTTGTCACCCTGGCATTGATCGTTATTGCTGCCATAGATGTGCCGTTCCAGCTCTGGGATCACAGCAAACAAATGCGTATGACCCGACAGGAAGTAAAAGATGAAATGAAGGACACCGAAGGCAAACCGGAAGTTCGCAGTAAGATCCGACAATTGCAAAGGGAAATGGCTCAGGCCCGCATGATGGATGCAGTGCCCGAGGCGGATGTAGTCATCACCAACCCCACTCATTTTGCAGTAGCCCTGAAATATGATCCTGAAACCATGCGAGCCCCACTGGTGCTGGCCAGGGGCGCAGACCTGATTGCCACCAATATTCGTCGAGTGGCCACTGAAAATGAAGTTTTATTGGTGGAAACACCAGCTTTGGCACGAGCCTTGTATCACAGTACTGAAATTGGACAGGAAATACCGGCCGGGCTCTATCTGGCGGTGGCTCAGATACTGGCTTACGTGTATCAGCTAAAAGCGGTACAAAAAAATGGCGGCGTAAAACCGTCACTGCCAGTTTCCGAACTGCCAGAAGACTTCAGAAAATACGCCGATATGGGTACTGATAATGATCCAGGACGACATTAAGCGAATATAAGGGGTAGGTAATTCGATGGAAGCGGTATTAAACAGCATACAACAATTTAGTCGACGCGGTATGGTGGCCCCATTCATGGTGATCGCTATGCTGGGCATGATGGTGGTACCTCTGCCGCCGATTGCACTGGATATGCTGTTTACTTTCAATATTTCACTGTCTCTTATTATTTTACTGGTATGTATTTATGCTAGTCGACCACTGGATTTTGTGATCTTCCCCACCATTATTCTGGTCGCCACACTGTTTCGTCTGGCATTGAATGTGGCTTCGACTCGTATTGTTTTACTGGAAGGTCATACTGGCACCGGTGCGGCTGGAAATGTGATTGAGTCTTTTGGTGAATTTGTAATAGGCGGTAATTATGCGGTCGGCCTGGTGGTGTTTTCGATTCTGGTGATCATTAACTTTGTGGTGGTCACCAAAGGCGCTGGTCGTGTTTCTGAAGTCACCGCACGTTTCACTCTGGATGCCATGCCCGGTAAACAAATGGCTATAGATGCCGATCTCAATTCAGGCCTGATAAACCAGGATGAAGCCAGGACTCGCCGGGAAGAAGTGTCTGCAGAAGCGGACTTTTACGGCTCTATGGATGGTGCCAGTAAATTCGTGCGCGGCGATGCTGTGGCCGGCATTCTGATACTGCTCATCAATATCGCCGGAGGTCTGTCCATTGGCATGGCCCAGCATGACATGATGTTCGGTGATGCGGTGCGTAATTACACTCTGTTGACCATCGGTGATGGACTGGTTGCCCAGATTCCATCATTACTGTTGTCCAGTGCTACGGCCATCATCATTACCCGGGATTCCAGTAAGCACGATCTGGGGCAACAGGTATTCCGCCAGATGTTCCAGAATACCAAGGTACTGTGGCTGACCGCGGCAATTATCGGTGTCATGGGGATTATTCCGGGCATGCCAAATCTGGCTTTCCTGACCCTGGCTGGACTGGTGGCCGGTGGTGCCTGGTTGCTGGAAAAACAGAAACAGGATGAAGTGATTCGGGAACAGGTACAGAAAGAAATTGAACCGTTGAAGACAGATGGACCCAGGGAGTTGAGCTGGGATGATGTACAACCCGTGGATCTGGTGGGCCTTGAGGTGGGTTATGGCCTTATCCCCATGGTCGATCGTAATCAGGATGGCCAGCTCCTGAACCGAATCAAGGGTGTACGAAAAAAACTGTCCCAGGAGCTGGGTTTTCTGGTCCATGCCGTGCATATCAGAGATAATCTCGATCTCAGCCCCAACGCCTATCGTATCACGCTAATGGGAGTACCCGTGGGCGAGAGCGAAGTTTATCCCGATCGTGAACTGGCCATTAATCCCGGACAGGTGTATGGCAAGCTACAGGGGGTAGAAACTCAAGATCCTGCCTTTGGTCTGGAAGCGGTATGGATCGAACCTGGCCAACGGGACCATGCGCAAACCATGGGCTATACCGTGGTAGATCCTACCACCGTGATTGCTACTCATCTGAATCAAATCCTGCATGACAATGCCCATGAGCTGGTGGGCCATGAAGAAGTACAGCAGTTACTGGATAACCTGGGTAAGCAGTCACCCAAGCTGGTGGAAGACCTGGTGCCCAAATTGATGCCATTGAGTGTGGTGGTGAAAGTGATGCAGAACCTGCTCAGTGAAGGAGTGTCGGTTCGGGATGTCAGGAGCATTGCTGAAATCCTGGCGGAACATGGCGCACGCACTCAGGATCCGGTGGAGCTCACCTCTGCTGCTCGGGTGGCCTTAGGCCGGTCCATTGTACAAAAGGTTAACGGTATGCAGCGGGAAATGCCGGTGATTACTCTGGAACCAGGGCTGGAACAGTTACTGATGCAGTCGGCACAGACTTCATCCCAGGGCTCGCTGGGTATTGAGCCAGGACTGGCAGATCGTTTGTTCAAATCACTGGAACAGGTGACTCGCAAGCAGGAGGTGTCTGGTCAAGCCGCCATCCTGGTGGTGGCGCCGCCGCTGCGTCTGTGGTTGTCGCAACTGGTACGTCATGCCATCTCCGGTTTGAGTGTGCTGTCCTATAGCGAAATCCCCGATGACAAGAATATTAAAGTGGTTGCTGCGGTGGGTGCCGATAAGGTGTCCTGATGTTAGTACTGCAGTTGAGTGACTTGAGAATAAAATACAGAGCATTAATTAAGGAACCAGGAATATGAAAGTAAAGCGCTTTATTGCCGACGATATGCGTACAGCATTGCGGGAAGTGAAAGAGGAACTGGGGCCTGATGCTGTAATCCTGTCTAACCGTAGTACGGATGGTCAGGTCGAATTGCTGGCGGCGATGAATTATGACGAAGCATTGATTAACGATGCACTTAATCAGACTCTGAATAAAGCCAAGCCGGGCAGTGCCGCGGCTTATTATGAACAGGCGGCGGCCGAGCGTTATGCTGGGCAGGATGAGGAGCAACCGGCGATAGCTGAAATCGACCAGCATTATCCTGGTCAGGAAGATAAGGCCTATCGGGCTGCGGCGATGAATGTAGCCATGGAACACCAGGCTTCCGGTTTACTGGATTCGCGGGTGAGTGAAAACCATGGTCTGTCGGAAATGAAGCAGGAACTTAAATCATTGCGCGCCACTATCGAAAATCAGCATGCGATGACCGAATGGGGGCAGATGACACAACAGCATCCATTGCGCATAAGTCTTTACCGGCGTTTTACCGAAATGGGTCTGAGTCAGGATGTATGCAAGTATCTGGTGAAAGGGCTGGATGAATCCAGTGATTTTGAAAAAGCCATGCAGGCCGCATTGAAACAACTGGTGCATCAGTTGCCGGTGGCGGATGACGATATTCTGGATCGGGGTGGTGTGATTGCAATGGTGGGTCCGACCGGGGTGGGAAAAACCACCACCATTGCCAAATTAGCGGCCCGTTTCGCCATGCGCCATGGACAGCGTCACGTGGCCCTGATCAGTACCGATAATTATCGTATCGGTGCCCATGAGCAATTGATGACCTTTGGTCGCTTGCTCAGTGTGCCGGTATACACCGCCAACGATGCCAAGGAACTGCAGCAGCATCTACACAAGCTCAATGACAAAAAACTGGTGTTGATTGATACCGCGGGTATGAGTCAGAGAGACTTACGACTCAGTGAGCAGTTTGTTCACATTGGCCGTCAGGCCGCATTGATCAAGTCATACCTGGTGCTGTCGGCCAATGCCCAGCTAACCACTCTGGATGAAGTGATTCGGTCATTTAAAAAAGCCAACCTGGCGGGCTGTATTCTCACCAAAACCGACGAAGCCGTGAGTCTCGGCGGCGTACTCAGTGCCATGATCAAACACCATTTACCTGCGGCTTATGTCAGTGATGGGCAAAGGGTGCCGGAAGACCTGAAACCGGCGCGAGCCAGGGAAATGGTTAATGAAGCTCTGGCTCATATGAAACGGTATCGTGAAGCCAGCGATGAAGAATTTCTGGCGATGGCGTTCCATAGTGATGTCAGTCATGCCCATTTATGACAAACAAATCGCGTACCTGGCCATTTCTGGTACTTTTTAAGCTATATATAGTGATTATAAATAATGATTGATCAAGCAGCAGGCTTAAGAAGAATGTCGAAGCAAAACCCGGTACAGGTGATTGCTGTTACCAGTGGCAAAGGCGGTGTGGGCAAGACCAATGTCTCTGTCAATCTGTCTCTGGCGCTGGTGGAGTCCGGGCTTAAGGTGTTATTGCTGGATGCAGATCTGGGCCTGGCCAATGTCGATCTGCTACTGGGGCTGCAATCCCCGTTCAATCTGTCCCACGTAATAACGGGTGAACGTACCCTGGAAGAAGTGATTACTGATGGGCCGGATGGATTGAAAATCGTCCCGGCCTCATCCGGTATCCAGATGATGTCTGAATTGTCGCAGGTTCAGCATGCGGGTGTTATCCGGGCTTTTGGTGAATTAACCACAGCGGTAGATGTGCTGATAGTGGATACCGCGGCCGGTATTTCCGATAGTGTGGTGAGCTTCTCCAGAGCCTCGAATGAAGTGATCGTGGTGGTGTGTAATGAACCTACCTCGATGACCGATGCTTATGCCCTGATCAAGGTATTGAATGATGGTCATGGCATACACAAGTTCAATATTCTGGCCAATATGGTACGCAATCCGAAAGAGGGTATGAGCCTGTATAGCAAATTATCAAAAGTGACCGATCAATACCTGGACGATGTCACCCTGGAGTATCTGGGTACCGTTCCACAGGATGAGTATTTGATCAAGTCGGTGAAAAAACAGCAGGCGGTCATGAAGTCCTATCCCCAGAGCCCGTCTTCGTTGGCATTCAGACAGCTGGCGAAAAAGGTCAGAACCTGGCCACTGCCAGCCCAGGCCAGTGGCCAGCTGGAGTTTTTTGTTGAACGCTTAATTAAATACAGCAGTGCAAGTTAGGTCAGCTATTCATGTATTCAGGTTGTGCTATGTACGCAGAAGTGGATAAGGATCAGCAGCAACAGCGAATTGTTGAGCACCTGGGTCTGGTGAAGCGGATTGCCTATCACCTGATCGGTCGCTTGCCATCATCGGTTCAGGTGGATGATTTGATCCAGGCTGGCATGCTGGGTCTGATCGAGGCGGCTAAAAACTACGACTCTGGCCAGGGCGCCAGCTTTGAAACCTACGCCGGTATCCGAGTGCGGGGGGCTATGCTGGATGAAGTGCGTCATGCCGACTGGTCGCCACGCTCCTTGCATAAGAAAATGCGAGAGGTCAGTGAAGCGATACGACTGATTGAAAATGAAACTGGGCGCGATGCTCGGGATCATGAGGTCGCAGATCGAATGGGTGTTAGCCTGGAAGAATACCACTCCATTCTGCGGGACAGTGCCAATTCCAGAATGTTTAGTATTGATCAGGCTGAAGATGAAGGACATGGTCTGAATTTAAGCAGCGATGGTAAAGATCCTTCAGGGGTATTGCACAAAGAGGATTTTGCCAGGGCCCTGACTAAATGTATCAGTGAATTACCGGAGCGAGAGCAATTGGTGATGTCGCTTTATTACAACGATGAATTGAATCTGAAAGAAATCGGACGGGTTCTGGATATAAGTGAATCACGGGTTTGCCAGATTCATGGCCAGTCGCTTGCCAGGATTCGAGCAAAACTGTCGGACTGGACTGGCAACTAATTTACATAGTTTAGAAATAATATCACCTGTATCGGTATAACAGATAGCGTCTGTAGCTATAAACGATTTCATTAGAGTTGTCTGGTGGGGAAATGTCACATGAATCACAGTATCTGACTGGTAATTGTGAAAATGTCTGCCAGAATCTTAGTTAAGTATTTAGAAAACTGAGAGAAGTTACCTTGGATAAAAATATGAAAATCCTGATTGTGGATGATTTTTCAACCATGCGACGGATTATTAAAAATCTTCTTCGTGATTTAGGTTTCAACAATACACAGGAAGCGGATGATGGCACTACGGGTTTACCCATGCTGCAAACGGGCAATTACGATTTTCTGGTAACTGACTGGAATATGCCGGGGATGACCGGCATAGATTTATTACGTACCGTCCGCGCCGATCCAAAATTGCAGAGTCTGCCGGTATTAATGGTGACTGCTGAGGCTAAAAAAGATCAGATCGTTCTGGCTGCTAAGGAAGGTGTCAATGGTTATATCGTTAAACCCTTTACGGCACAGACCCTGAAAGAAAAAATAGAAAAAATATTTGAACGTATAGACGGCTAGAGGTAGAACATCCATTATGGAAAATGAGCCCATCGATAAACAGGCACTGCTGGAGAAAACCCAGGCACTGGTGTTATTACTCGGTTCTGAAAATGTTTCGGACAAAGAATTACATTCCATGCTGGATGATGTGATTGCAATTCGTGAAGCCAGCCTGTTCAATGAGCTGGGAAAGATGACCCGTGAAATCCATGACTCGATACAGAATTTTCGCATGGATTCACGTATAGCCGACCTGGCCAACACCGATATACCTGATGCTAAAGATCGCCTGGAATACGTCATAACCATGACGGAAAACGCAGCTAATAAAGTACTGACAGTGGTTGAACACAGTTCGCCAGTTGCTGAAAAACTCAGTGCACAATCGCGGCAGTTGACACAACAGTGGCAAAAGTTTC
Organism: Gammaproteobacteria bacterium; assembly: GCA_048550535.1. Classification (GTDB taxonomy): domain Bacteria; phylum Pseudomonadota; class Gammaproteobacteria; order SZUA-229; family SZUA-229; genus CBDULX01. The sequence goes on along the minus strand of JBLYYN010000191.1, from coordinate 6,368 downwards.
GTCGTCGTGAAATGGATGCTGATGAACTTCGAACTATGGGTCATGAAGTCGAGAGCTTCTTTGCCGAATCGGACAACATGATGACGGATTTATTATCTGGTTTCAACCAGGTATTAATGGCACAGGATTTTCAGGATTTGACTGGCCAAATTATACGTAAGGTGATTAATCTGGTTAATGAAATTGAAACTAATCTAGTCGAACTGATAAAAATCCAGGGTGAAAACTATAGCCATGAAGAAAATAAACATTCGGATAATGAAACTAAATTAGAAGGTCCGCAGATTCCTGGCAAAGAAAGTAGCGATGTTATGAAAGGCCAGGATGAGGTCGATGATTTACTCGCCAGCTTGGGCTTTTAGTTGAAGGTTTTATATGTCAATCGATCTTGATGACGAAATTTTACAGGACTTTCTGGTTGAAGCGGGAGAAATACTCGAGCTACTCAGTGAACAGCTGGTCGAACTGGAGCAGGCTCCTCAGGACCATGATCTGTTAAATGCCGTTTTTAGAGGATTTCATACCGTAAAAGGCGGTGCAGGATTCCTTGCCATCGACCCCATGGTGGATACCTGCCATGTCTGTGAAGATGTTTTCAATGTGCTACGTCAGGGTGAACGTATGGTTTCACCTGCTCTGATGGATGCTGTACTACAGGGCCTGGATTGTGTGCAGACCATGTTCGCGGATATCCAGTCTGGTTCTGATCCGACTCCTGCCGATCCCGAATTACTGAGTACGCTCAAAAAATTCTCTGTACCTGAATCAGCAGATACTGAAATGGTGGAACAAACTGAGCCTGCGAGCAGTGAAGTAGTGGTTGAAGCAGAAGCTACAGGGGATACCACCGAACAGAGCCATGATGAAACCGACAATGAATTCGAAGCCCTGCTGGATGCTATGGACGGTGAGCAAAGCAGTGCTACGGATAGTGATGAAATAACCGATGATGAATTTGAAGCCTTACTGGATGACATCCATGGAAAGGGCAAGCATGGCGGCAAGCCTGCTAAAAATAATGAGACAGCACAGTCTCTGGAATCAGTGGCAGACAGTGATCTGATTACTGACGATGAATTCGATCAGTTACTGGATGATATCCACGGTAAGGGTAAAGGGCCTACGGCTGCTGGAAAAACACCAGATAAAGACACTCCATCAACGGCTATATCTGAAGCGGATAAAGATGAACTGATTACCGATGATGAATTCGATCAGTTACTGGATAGTCTACACGGTAAGGGCAAAGGGCCTAGTGCAGAAAAACAGAGTAAGTCTAAACCTGCGAGTCAGCCATCAGCAGCAAAACCTGTGGCCAGGTCGGCTGCTCCTAAACAGGCCGCTACTTCACCAACTGCTGCAGTAACTAAAACAACTGCAACCGCTAAAGCTGCTGCACCTGCTATGGCTAAGCCGGCCGCCGAAACTTCGGTACGCGTCGATACTGAACGACTGGATGAAATCATGAATCTGGTCGGGGAATTAGTACTGGTGCGTAACCGTTTGCAAACTCTACGCAGTGAGCTGGGTGAAGGCCAGGTATCACAGGCCATCACCAATCTGGGTATGGTGACTTCGGATTTGCAGACCTCGGTGATGAAAACCCGAATGCAGCCAATAAAGAAGGTATTTGGCCGCTTCCCCCGAGTGGTACGTGATTTATCACGACAGATCAAAAAAGAAATCAAACTGGAAATGATGGGTGAGGAAACCGACCTGGACAAAAACCTGGTGGAAGCCCTGGCCGATCCTCTGGTACATTTGGTGCGGAATGCGGTTGACCATGGCATTGAGATGCCCGATGTACGTGAGAAAAAAGGCAAACAGCGGGTAGGTACGGTTATTTTATCGGCCAGTCAGGAAGGGGACCATATTCTGTTGACCATTGAAGACGATGGCGCAGGTATGGACCCGGAAGTGTTGCGAGGCAAGGTAGTAGAAAAAGGCCTGATGGATGAAGAGACCGCGGCCAGGCTGGATGATAAGGAATGCTTCAATCTGATTTTCATGGCAGGATTTTCCACCAAGGAAGAGATTTCTGATATATCGGGTCGTGGTGTGGGGATGGATGTGGTGAAAACCCGTATTACTCAGCTCAATGGCTCTCTGGATATAGACTCCGCCATAGGTAAGGGCACCGTACTCACCATCAAGGTACCACTGACTCTGGCTATACTGCCGACCTTAATGATTGCTCTCGGTAAGTTTACCTTTGCCTTACCACTATCCAATGTGAATGAAATTTTCGAACTGGACACGCGTAGAACCAATATAGTGGATGGACAACTCATGGTAATGGTGCGTGAGAAGGCAGTACCTTTATTTTATTTATCGAAATGGTTACTCAAGCCAGGTGAGGTCGCCAGGTATGGAGAAGGTAAGGGGCAAGTGATTATAGTGCAGCTGGCTAATCGAATGGTGGGTCTGGTTACCGATCAGGTTGTAGGCCAGGAAGAAGTGGTTATCAAGCCATTGGGTGCCCTGTTGCAGGGCTTACCCGGATTTGCCGGTTCAACCATTACCGGTGATGGCGGTATTGCACTGATTATTGATGTGCAAAGTTTATTGAAAACGCGCGCCAGAAAAGGTTTTTAATGATCTATATTTACATATACAGCTATTTTGGCCATTTATGGTACTAGTGATTTTATATAAAAATTCAAAAGATAAAACGAGATAAAAGTAATGACCATTAGAGTCCTGATAGTTGATGATTCAGGTTTTTTCAGACGCCGTCTCAGTGAAATACTTACTTCTGATCCCATGATCGAAGTGGTGGAAATGGCCGTTGATGGCAAAGATGCCATCGAAAAAACGATCAGCTATCGACCTGATGTTATTACCATGGATATAGAAATGCCGGTAATGAACGGCATTGATGCCACACGTGAAATCATGAAGAAACGGCCGACACCGATTCTGATGTTTTCTTCCCTGACTTATCAGGGTGCCCAGGCCACACTGGATGCGCTGGAAGCCGGGGCGACCGATTTTTTACCCAAGCGTTTTGATGATATTTCCAATGACAGGCAAGAAGCGTGTCGTATACTCTGTTCACGTGTGAAAGCACTGGCAGTGAGGCCTGGCACTGGAACTGCAGCCACTGCTACAAGTTCATTAAGGGCGCCACGAAAACCTACGTCTTCAGTTGCCAATGCTGGGGCATCTCGTCAGGCCGCAAGGCCTGCCAGCAGTCCCAGTCGCCGATTTAAAGCTTCCGATTTCGACCTGGTGGGAATAGGTACCTCTACCGGAGGCCCGGTGGCACTACAGGAAGTATTAATTCAGTTACCGGAAAATTTCCCTTTGCCGTTGTTACTGGTTCAACATATGCCCAGCGCGTTTACCGAGGCCTTTGCCGCTCGCTTGAATCAGTTATGTAAGATCCAGGTTCGTGAAGCTAAAGATGGCGATAAACTGGAACCCGGTGTAGCACTGCTGGCGCCGGGTGGTAAACAGATGGTGGTTGAGCGACGAGCAGGTCAATTTAGAGTAAAGGTGAAAGAAGAAACCGATCCCATGCAAAATTATAAGCCCTGCGTCGATGTCACCTTCGATTCACTGGTGAGTAGTATGAGCGGTCGGGTACTGGGTATCATTCTCACTGGAATGGGTCAGGATGGTATGGAGGGCTGTAAAAAACTCAAACAACATGGTGCAACCATATGGGCTCAGGACCAGGCCACCAGTATTATTTATGGTATGCCCGCTGCAGTGGCCAATATTGCAGAGCAGATACTTCCGGTAAAAGAGATAGGCAAGAAACTTGCTTTAAACTCCTGATATGGACATTTTAAGCATAATCGGCATTACTTTGGCGTTTGCGGCCATTATTGGTGGCAATCTGCTGGAAGGTGGCCATACCGATCAACTGTTCCAGTTAACCGCATTTCTCATTGTTGTGGGAGGCACCATGGGTGCCGTTATGCTACAGACCTCAATTCCCGTATTTTTACGAGCGCTTACCATGTTGCGCTGGGTATTTTTCACCCCCAGGGTGAATGTCGAAGGCACCATCGAAAAACTGGTGAACTGGAGCCAGATGTCACGTCGTGAAGGATTACTGGCACTGGAACAAGCCTCTGAGATTGAACAGGATCTGTTTTCAAGAAAAGGTCTGCAATTACTGGTGGATGGCAATGAGCCGGAAACCATTCGCGATGTGATGGAGACTGAAATCCAGATTATGGAAAATTTTGAGTTGCAGGCAGCCAGGGTGTATGAAGCTATGGGCGGCTATAGCCCAACTATTGGTATCCTGGGAGCGGTGATGGGATTGATACATGTTATGAATAATCTGGCTGATCCCAGCAAGCTTGGCAGTGGTATTGCAACCGCCTTCGTGGCGACCATTTATGGCGTTGGGCTGGCCAATTTATTTCTATTACCCACGGCCGGTAAACTGAAATCGGTGGTGCAAAAACAAATAATGCAACATGAGATGATGCTGGAAGGGATAGTCAGCATAGCGGAGGGTGAAAACCCGAGGAATATAGAATCCAAATTGCAGAGTTATCTGCGATAACGGACGGGGAGCCATGCTATGTCACGTCGCCGTCGAATTCCTGAAGAAACAGAAAATACGGATCGTTGGCTGATTTCCTATGCTGATTTTATTACCCTGCTGTTTGCCTTCTTCGTAGTGATGTATTCCATGTCCTCGGTCAATCTAGGCAAATACCGGGTATTGTCTGATTCCATGACCACTGCCTTCAGTCAGAAGACACGGCCCAGCACAGCTTCGTCCAGTAACCAGCCATTGGGTGTCTCGGTACAGCGAGCACCCATCTCAATTGGTGTGGAAGGACAGTCTGGTTTCAGGGCCATGAGAGAAACCGCAGAGAAGATTGAAGCGCGTATGAAAAGCTGGATCAAAAAAGGCAAGATTGCCGTACGGGGTAATGAAAAATGGCTGGAAGTGGAGATTAACAGCAGTATTTTATACACCAGTGGCAGCGCGACATTGTCGCAACAGGCCAGCCAAATACTCACCAGCCTGACCGAAGTGTTTGAGGACTCGCGTAATCCTTTATATGTTTCGGGATATACCGATAATTTGCCTATCAGGACCGTAAAATATCCATCTAACTGGGAGCTGTCATCGGCACGAGCGGCCAGTGTCGTCAGACTGATGGCCAGTAATGGCATTGACCCGTCGCGGATGGGTGCTATTGGATTTGGTGAGTTCAGGCCGGTTGCTGATAACTCCAGCGCGGAAAATCGGCAAAAAAACAGACGTGTTGTTATTCGAATTATGTCAGGAGATGATTTGTTTAGTGAATCTACGCCATTTGAGGATTCCGCCACAGAAACTAAACCGCCCATCGATAAGGCGCAAGGCTTGCCAGTAAGATCACTGCAACCCGGTGAGCCAGCAAGAGCGCTGCAATGAAAATATGGGCCGTTGCCAACCAGAAAGGTGGTGTGGGAAAAACCACCACAGCTGTAAGCCTGGCGGGCGTAATGCAAAAACGTGGTTACCAGGTTCTGCTGGTCGATCTTGATCCCCATGGTTCACTGACCAGCTATTTTGGCGCCGATCCCGATGATGTGGAGAGCAGTGCTTATGAGCTGTTTCAGCAGACTATTGCCGTAACCAGGGCGGTGCATAAAACCCGATTTGATGGCTTATCATTCATTCCGGCGTCATCGGCACTGGCGACTCTGGATCGACAGCTGGGTTCCAGAGACGGTATGGGGCTGGTGATCAAGAAGGCACTGGAGCAGCTGTCGTCGCAATACGATTATGCCATTCTCGACTGTCCACCCATGCTGGGCTTATTGATGGTGAATGCTCTGGCCGCCTGTCAGCGTTTGATGATCCCGGTACAAACTGAATTTCTGGCCTTAAAAGGTCTCGAGCGTATGGTTCATACCCTGAGTATGATTCAGAAAGCTCGAAAGCAACAGCTGAATTACACCATTGTGCCTACCTTTTTTGACCGACGTTTAAAAGTCTCCATTCAGACCCTGCGGCATTTGCGTGAAAACTTCAGTGAACAAATCTGGGAGAAAGTGATCCCTGTCGATAACCAGTTCCGTGAAGCCAGCCAGCAGGGAATTCCCCTATCCATTGCCCGTCCCGGCTGCCGGGGAAGCAGGGCTTATTCCGATTTGCTGGATTACATGCTGGCTCTGGATGAAGCTGCGCTTGATCAACCGGCATCGGAGCAGATAAGTGAAAGGCAGTTATGATGACTGATTCGGAGAATAAAAAAAACCAGTCCAGTCAGCAGCAGGCGATCAATGATTATCTGCAGGCGCTATTACTGGAAGTGGATGAGGAAGCTCCGGTTGAGCCACAATACCAGGAGCCTAAGCCACAGGCGCTGGGTCTTGAACAACTGGTGGCTGAAATACCCGAGATC
>JBLYYN010000190.1:0-9870 GCA_048550535.1 Gammaproteobacteria bacterium | reverse complement strand
GCGTTTTAGCATCGGTCGTTACACCACCGAAGCCGAAATCGACTACACCATCGAGCTGGTGAAAAAGGCCGTGAGCAAACTGCGCGACCTGTCACCGCTATGGGACATGTACAAAGACGGCATAGATCTCAACAGCGTAGAATGGGCGGCGCATTAGGCGGGCCTTTTGACGCGATAGCGGCGTTGCTGTCGAATTTGAAAGTGAGTCACTTATAAAACATAAGCTCACACTTTAAAATTCGACGCGCCTTGCTCTCACGCCAAAATCCTCCGCCTAATCAGGGACAAGGGTAGAGGAAGAGAAGGAATTATTTATAAGGGTTGAATTCAACATCAACCTGTAACGCAACAAACAGAGCCACATCAGACACCTCCGTGAACTCCGTGTCTCTGTGGCAAACCAAACTACAGGAGACCAGCAATGGCTTACAGCGAAAAGGTCATGGACCATTACGAAAACCCGCGAAACGTGGGTACCCTGGATAAGGATGCAGCGAATGTGGGCACCGGCATGGTGGGTGCACCGGCCTGTGGCGACGTGATGCGTCTGCAAATCCAGGTCAGTGACGAGGGCATTATCGAAAACGCCGTATTCAAAACCTACGGTTGTGGTTCGGCCATTGCCTCCAGTTCCCTGGTCACCGAATGGATGAAGGGCAAGAGCCTGGACCAAGCCAAACAGATCAAGAACCTGGACATTGCCGAAGAACTGGCGCTGCCACCGGTAAAAGTACACTGCTCGGTACTGGCGGAAGATGCCATCAGCGCCGCAGTTGAAGATTATATGAAGAAACACGAAGGTTAATTGTCATGGCTATCAGTATTTCTGAACCTGCAGCAGACCGTGTAAAAGCTTATCTTGAAAGTCGAGGTAAGGGTGTCGGTGTGCGCCTGGCTGTAAAAACATCGGGCTGTTCGGGTATGGCTTATGTCATGGAGTTTGTTGATGACATCAATGAGCTTGAAGATGAGATTTTCCAGGACCATGGTGTCACCATTGTGGTTGATAAGAAGAGCCTGGTATACCTGGATGGCACGGAAATGGATTACACCAAAGAAGGCCTGAATGAAGGTTTTAAATTCATTAATCCGAATGAAAAAGACAGCTGCGGCTGTGGTGAAAGTTTTACTGTGTAATCATGGCTGACGATATTTTTTCAAAAAACTATTTTGAAATATTTGGCATTCCTGTGTCTTATGCGGTTGATCTGAGCCAGCTCAGTGACACCAATCGGGAATTGCAAAAGCAGTTTCACCCAGACCGTTATGCGGCGGAAGGTGATGAAGCCACTCGCCTGGCGATGCAGAAAACCTCACTGATTAATCAGGCCTATGATGTACTCAAAGACAGTATCGCCCGTGGTCAATATCTATTGAAAATGAAAGATGTTGATATGCAGGGTGACACCGATACCAGTATGGATCATGGGTTTTTGATGGAGCAGATGGAATTTCGGGAAGCGATTGCTGAAGTACAAAGTAAAGATGATCCGCTGGATGTGTTAGATGCAATGGCTGCTGATACCAAACAAAAACTACAGCAACTGCAACAACAATTTGCAAATGATTACAGCAATAACCATTTACAGGCCGCACGTGACACCGTTCGTAAAATGCAATTTCTGATCAAGGCGCAAAAAGAAATCAGTGCAATTTCCGAACAACTGGAAGACGAACTTTTTTAAGAAGTAAATTATGGCCTTATTGCAAATTGCAGAACCCGGGCAATCCACCAAGCCCCATGAACATCGATTAGCCGTAGGTATAGACCTCGGGACTACCAATTCCCTGGTGGCCACCGTGCGTAGTGGTGTGACTGAAACTTTGCCTGATGAGCAGGGCCGTCACCTGCTGCCATCTGTCGTACGTTATCTTGAAAATGAAATCCTGGTGGGTTTTGAGGCCCGGGCCAGTGCGGTGGCAGATCCTTTAAATACCATCGCCTCTGTCAAACGACTCATGGGGCGTGGCATTAGTGATCTGAAATATCTTGGTCAACAATTACCCTACCAATTCATCGAAGGGGAGTCGAGCGTACCCAGAATTAAAACCCGGGCCGGCGCCAAAAGTGCCACCGAAGTTTCGGCCGATATCCTCAAGACACTTAAGCAAAGAAGTGAACAGACCCTGGGCGATGAAATTGTCGGTGCGGTTATCACCGTACCCGCCTATTTTGATGATGCCCAGCGCCAGGCCACTAAAGATGCGGCCCGCTTAGCCGATATCAATGTCTTGCGCCTGCTCAATGAGCCCACGGCGGCGGCTGTGGCCTATGGCCTGGATACCGGCCGGGAAGGCGTTATTGCGGTTTACGATCTGGGCGGTGGCACTTTTGATATCTCCATCCTGCGCCTGAATAAAGGCGTGTTTGAAGTCATGGCCACCGGTGGTGACAGTGCTCTGGGCGGCGATGACTTCGATCATGCTATCGCCGAGTGGATAATTGCTCAGGCGGGGGTGAATGAGTCTGAGCTTGGATTGTCGGCCATCCGCAATATACTCAACAAGGCCTGCGAGGCAAAAGTTGCCCTGAGTGATCAGGACTCAGTCGGCATCGAAATAAGCGAACTTAACTGGTCGGCTGTGCTGGATCGTAACCAGTTTAATGAACTGGTCGATCCATTAATTAAAAACACCCTGATGTCCTGTCGCCGTGCATTGCGCGATGCTGAAATAGCGCGAGAAGATATTCATGATGTGGTGATGGTGGGAGGCTCCACCCGTTCTTATCGAGTACGTGAACGGGTGGCCGAGTTTTTTGCCAGGCCACCACTGGTAGACATAGATCCTGACAAGGTGGTGGCCATAGGCGCGGCCACCCAGGCCAATGCTCTGGCCGGTAATGATCCTGATGGCGACATGCTGTTAATGGATGTCATACCATTGTCGCTGGGTCTGGAAACCATGGGTGGGCTGGTAGAAAAAATCATCTCACGCAATACCCCCATCCCGGTCAGTCGTGCCCAGGATTTTACCACCTATAAGGATGGTCAGACCGCCATGGCTATTCATGTAGTTCAGGGAGAGCGGGAAATGGTGAATGATTGTCGTTCCCTGGCCCGTTTCGAACTTCGCGGATTCCCCCCCCATGTGGCTGGAGCGGCCCGTATTCGGGTTAGCTTCCAGGTGGATGCCGATGGCCTGCTTAGTGTCTCGGCCCGTGAGGAAACCTCGGGCGTTGAGGCCCAGGTGGAAGTCAAACCCTCCTATGGCCTGAGTGATCACGAAATCGAGACCATGTTACGGGCTTCCATTGAGCACGCCCAGGATGACAAACAGGCCAGAAGCCTGCGCGAACAGCAGGTGGAGGCCGATCGCGTGATCGAGGCGCTGGATGCTGCCATGGCGGATGATGCCGACACTATGCTGGATGACGCCGAACAAAGCTTGATGTTACAGGCACGTTCGGCACTCATTGCCGCTCGTGACCAGGCCAGTGATGCAGAAGCCATTAAACAGGCCATGCATGAACTGGAAAAAGCCAGTGCCGGATACGTGGCCAGGCGTATGAATAGTAGTGTCCAGTCCAGTATGGCCGGCCACAAAGTTGAAGAATTTACCTCAGACGATAGGACCGAATAATGCCGCAGATTATCTTTCTGCCCCATGAAGAGCTATGCCCGGAAGGGATGGTGATTGAAGCCGAGAAGGGTGAAACCATCTGTGATGCTGCCCTCAAAAGCGGTATCGAAATTGAGCACGCCTGTGAGAAATCCTGTGCCTGCACCACCTGCCACGTGTACATTCGCGAGGGTGGTGATTCGCTCAATGAAAACTCCGATGACGAAGACGATATGCTGGACAAGGCCTGGGGCCTGGATCCGGATTCCAGGCTCAGCTGCCAAACGGTGGTGGGTGATAAGAGCCTGGTGGTCGAAATCCCCAAATATACGATTAATATGGTATCCGAGCATCACTAGGAGGCACTCATGAATTTGAAATGGACCGATTCCCTGGATATAGCCATAGCACTGGATGAAGCCCATCCTGACGTGGACCCGCAGTACATCCGTTTTACCGACCTGCATCAGTGGGTGTGTGATCTGGACGAGTTTGACGATGAGCCGGAAAACTCCAATGAAAAAATCCTGGAAGCCATCCAGATGAACTGGATTGAGGAAAAAGACTGATTACCGTCATTTTGACCCGTGACAGGGTACAAATTAGTTGTTTCAATCTTTGCGTAACGTGATAAACCTGCGTAAAATCGAGGGTTTAGCGAAAACCTAAGTTGAATTTACGAGGAATGCTCTGTGGCTGTTGAACGTACACTTTCTATTATCAAACCTGACGCCGTGGCGAAGAATGTCATCGGTAAAATCTACAGCCATTTTGAAAAGGCTGGCCTGCAAATTGTGGCTGCCAAAATGCTTCAGCTGAGTCGTGAACAGGCCGAAGGCTTTTATGCCGTTCATAAAGAACGTCCGTTTTATGCCGAGCTGGTTGATTTTATGCTGTCCGGCCCGGTCATGGTCCAGGTGCTGCAAGGTGAAAACGCCATTCTCAAGCACCGGGAAGTGATGGGTGCTACTAATCCTAAAGATGCCGATCCAGATACTATCCGAGCCAAATTTGCGACCAGCATTGATGAAAATGCGGTTCATGGTTCTGATGGCCCGGACACGGCGAGCACTGAAATTGCATTCTTCTTCTCTGACGATGAAATCTGTGAACGCACTCGTTAGCTTTAAAGATATCGAAAAAACCAACCTGCTGGGTATGAACCAGCAGGATCTGGAAGCGTTTTTCGCCGAACTGGGTGAAAAACGTTTTCGTGCATCTCAGGTCATGAAATGGATCCATCAGCTGAATGTTGATGATTTTCAGCAGATGACCAATATCAGCAAGGCCATGCAGGAAAAGCTACAGAAAATTGCTGAAGTCAGAACCCCAGAAGTGATTGTCGATCAGTTGTCCGATGATGGCACTCGTAAATGGGTGTTGAAACTGGATGGTGGTAACTGCATCGAAACCGTGTTTATTCCCGATGATGAACGTGGAACCCTGTGTATCTCATCTCAGGTCGGCTGCGCACTGGATTGCAGTTTTTGTTCCACTGCGCGACAGGGTTTTAGCCGTAATCTATCCAGTTCAGAAATTGTGGCCCAGATCTGGTTAGCCACACGACTGCTGGACCAGGAACTCAAGCCAGGGCGCAAGGTGACCAATGTGGTGTTCATGGGCATGGGCGAACCCTTGCTCAACTTTGAAAACGTGGTTAAGGCCATTGATCTGTTCCTGGACGACAATGCCTATGGATTGAGTAAACGCAGGGTAACGGTGAGTACTGCCGGAGTTCTACCCGCCATCGATCGCCTGTCCAAACGTCATGATGTACAACTGGCTATTTCTCTGCACGCGGTTCGTGATGATCTGAGGGATGAGCTGGTGCCGATTAATAAAAAATACCCTTTAAAAGAACTACTAGACACCTGTCACAGATTTATGGCGGATAGATCGCCAAGATCTCGCCTGACTATAGAATATGTGTTACTGGACGGAGTGAATGATAGTGATCAGGATGCTCGCGATCTGATTAAACTGCTGGAAGGTCTGTCGGTCATGGTCAACCTGATTCCTTTCAATCCATTTGAAGGTGCCGGCTATAAAACATCCTCAGGGAATACCGTACGTCGTTTTCAGCAAATACTGGTCAAGGGTGATATTACTACTGTGGTGCGCAGAACCCGCGGCGAGGATATAGATGCGGCCTGTGGTCAACTGGTTGGTAAAGTCACCGATAAGAGTCGACGAGATCAAAAGTTTATCAAACCACGCTTTGGGATGAGTTTATGAGACAGGCATTAAAAATTTACATACTTTTGTTTGTGTTTTTTATATCTGCCTGTGGTGTTCCGAACTCAAAACCCCGAACTTCCAATGAGCCGGATCTGATACAGGCAGCTAAAATTAATGTACAACTGGCCTCGGGTTATATCCAGCGCGGAGACCTTGAAGTTGCCAGGGAAAAGCTTTTAAAAGCCATCGAGCAGGACAATGAATATGTGCCAGCTTATACTACTATGGCGATACTGATGAACATGGTAGGTGAGGTTGATAAAGCCGATGATTATTATCAGGATGCACTGGATATCGACAAAAAAAATCCGGAAACCCTGAATAACTATGGTGCATTTCTTTGTAGCCAGAACAAAATTGATAAAGCCATCAAGCAGTTTAACCAGGCCATTAACAATCAGTTTTATGAAACACCTGAAAAGTCCCATGCCAATCTGGGTTATTGCCTGATGCAGGCGGACATCCCCGATTATATGAGTGCCGAAAATCACCTTCGAGAGGCTTTACGAATTAATCCAAGGATGCCATCGGCATTGCTGGCCATGGGTGAACTGGGCATAGAAACCCGGCGTTACCTGATGGCTCGTGCCTATATGCAACGTTATCACGCAATATCACAACCTACAGCCTCTAGTCTCTGGTATCAGATACAGGCTGAAAAGGCACTCGGTGATAACAAGCATTTTGTTGAATTATCACGTGAATTACTTAAGCGATTCCCTTCCTCTCCTGAAGCCGATAAGGTACTGGATTTATCAGACCGATGATAGATATGAATAATAAAAATCATAATAACCCGGGGAATGACGTTGATAATTTGATTCGACAGCGTGAGTTTGGCGATCGTTTTCGTGTTGCACGTGAAGCAGCGGCACTGACCACTGCAGATGTGGCCGATGAATTACGCCTGGCCGAAGACATCATTAAAGCCCTGGAAAACTCCCAGCTGGATTTTCTACCCGCACCCACATTTACCCAGGGCTATATTCGCAGCTATGCAAAAATGCTAAAGCTGCCTGTTGATGAAATCCTTAAGGCTTATGATCGTTTAATACCCGAAAAAGATGCACCACTGACAGTACGCAGTGCCTTATCTGCACAGAAAGATAGCAATGACAAGGGTATTAAACTGATTACCTTCGGCTTGTTTTTTGCAGCATTGATATTGTTGGTTTTATGGTTCCTGCAGACTGATTTTAGTTTCATTAACGGTGATAATGTGACTGAAATCGATACTGAGTCGGAGCAGGCTATAGCATCTGAATTATCGGCTGAAAATGAATTTTTATCGCCACAGCAAACTTCAGACAGTGCAGTTGTATGGATTACTGAATCAGAAATCACTGATCAGCAAGCAGGCTCTGCGGAAGTCATCGCTGAATCGGACGTTATCGAAGCGGTGTCTGAGCCAGTCGTCAGCGCTGTAGAACCATCTGTAATAGAACAAAGTTCAGGTGCTGAATCAGCGCCACGGCCAGCAGTCGTGGAAGCGGCTAAAATCAGTGATGCAAAACCGGATCAGACAATAACTAAGAAAAAGCCTTTAGTTACCCAGCCTGTAGTCGGCAATGATGTTCTGGTGCTGGCCACTGATGATGAATCCTGGGCGGAAGTTGAGGATGCAAATGGGGCGCGTCTATATTTTGATTTGATGAAAAAAGATCGTGAATATAAGTTGCGAGGGCAGGCACCTTTTATGCTGTTTTTAGGTAATGCACCTGCGGTGACTTTGGGTGTTAATAATCAATTGTTAAATATATCGGCTTACGTACGTAGAAATAATATTGCGCATATTCAGATTTCAGAAAATGGTGCAATATCAGCTATCCGTGGTCGTGTAAGTATGAACCAGCCAGGCTCATCCGATAATGAAAGTTCCAGTCAAACCCCTGAAGCTGCAGAAACTACCGAGAATCTGCAACCTGCCTTAGAAAACGAGTAGTAAAGAAAGTAGCAATGGCTGTTAAAATCCAATCAATTCGTGGAATGCATGACATCTTGCCACAACAGTCTGGTGTGTGGCAGCACTTTGAATTCATTATGCGTGAAACCATCCAGTCTTATGGTTATCAAGAAATACGCATGCCCATCGTCGAGTCCACCGATTTATTTAGTCGATCGATTGGTGAAGTTACGGATATTGTTGAAAAGGAAATGTACACCTTCGAAGATCGTAATGGCGACAGTCTGACATTACGTCCTGAAGGCACTGCCAGTTGCGTACGGGCCGGAATACAACATGGTCTGTTACATAATCAGCAACAACGCTTATGGTATATGGGGCCGATGTTCCGTCATGAGCGACCCCAAAAAGGTCGTTATCGACAGTTTCATCAGGTCGGTGTTGAAACCTTTGGAATTCAGGGACCGGATATAGATGCGGAACTGATCCTGATGACGGCCAGACTGTGGAAAAAGCTGGGGCTGGAAAATATTCGTCTCGAATTGAATAGTCTCGGCAGCAATGAGGCCAGGGCCAGTTATAAAGATATACTGGTTGATTATCTAAAGCGGAACCTTGGGGTGCTGGATGAGGATAGTCTACGCAGGCTGGAGACCAATTCACTGCGCATTCTGGACAGTAAAAATCCTGCCATGCAGGAAATGATAGCGGCGGCCCCTAAATTAATGGATCATCTGGACCCGCAATCACTGGAGCATTTTGATCAGCTCAAAAGTTTACTGGATAATGCCGGTATCCAGTACACCATCAATACTCGCCTGGTTCGTGGACTGGATTACTATTGCAGAACCGTGTTCGAATGGGTCACTGATGAGCTGGGTGCGCAGGGTACGGTTTGTGCCGGTGGCCGTTACGATGGCCTGGTTGAGCAACTGGGGGGACGAGCAACGACTGCGGCAGGTTTTGCCATGGGTATAGAGCGTTTATTGTCTCTGCTGGAAGATCAGGGTTTTGAACTGAGTGATCAACTGGATGTATTTTTGGCATTGCAGGGAGAATCGGCACAGTCTCAGGGTCTGATGCTGGCGGAGCAATTACGCAATCAGTTGCCGGCTCTGAAACTGATGCTTAATTGTGGTGGCGGTGGATTCAAGAGCCAGATGAAAAAAGCAGACAAAAGCGGGGCTCAGCTGGCATTAATACTTGGCGAAGATGAAATAAACAATCAAACCATTATCATTAAACACCTGCGCAAACAGATCGATCAGCAAACGCTAAAGCAAACTGATCTGGCATCTGTGTTAGCACAGTGGTTAAATAATTAAGAGGTTCATATAAGCATGGATTACGAAACAGAAGAACAACAGGTCGAAGCCCTCAAGCGATGGTGGAAGGAAAACGGTAAGCTGGTCATCACCGGTGTGATCCTGGGTCTGGCACTGGTGGTCGGAGTTCGCTTTTATAACCAGTACACCATTGAGCGCGCTGAGTCTGCGAGTTTTCTATTCGATCAGCTGATATCGAATCAAACGGACAGTGAGCAGGATGGCAAGGCGATTGATGATCGTTTACTGGCGGAATATGCCAGTACAGCCTATGCCACATTATCAGCTATGGTCGTGGCCAAGACCATGGTATCAGAGGGTGATCTGGCCGGTGCCCGGCAGAAACTGCAATGGGTGCTGGATAACAGCCGTCATGTTGAACTTCAGCATATCGCGCGTTTGCGTCTGATGCGTGTTTTGAACAGTATGAATGAATATGATCAGGCTCTGGCGTTGACCAATATTGATTATCCTAATAGCTTTGCCGCTCTTTATGAAGAGTTGAAAGGGGATGCCTACCTGGCTAAAGGAAACATCAACCAGGCCCGTGTAGCCTATGATAAAGCTATTCTCAATGCCGGTGTTCAGTCTAATCGCTGGCTAAAGTTGAAACGTGATGACCTGGGTGATATAGACCTGGATGAGCCATCTGCATGATCAGACGTTTATGTTTAATTTCAGTATTTTTGTTGTTAGCGGCCTGTGGTTCAGAAGAAGATAATACTGAACCTGCAGCCGAACTGGTTGAATTTACCGCAACAGAGTCATTCATCTATTTATGGGACAAACAGATAGGTGAAGGCGTCAATCAGCAATATCTGAAATTGTATCCCTTATTACTGG
>JBLYYN010000189.1:0-12594 GCA_048550535.1 Gammaproteobacteria bacterium | reverse complement strand
TTCCCGGAAGAGCCTCAGGCGGCTAGCATGAACTTCCAGCTGGCGGAATTATTACTACAGAACAAGGACTTCCGCGGTGCGGCTCTGGAGTATGAGCGCACCGCCTATGATTATCTCAGTCATGAAAAATCATCGGACGCCGGTTATGCTGCGGTATTTGCCTATCGGGAATTCCTCAAGATTGCCAGCCAGAGCGAGCGGCAACTGGTTAAACGGGAAGTGATACGCAGTTCATTGCGATTTGCCGATAGTTTCCCCAAACACGACAAAGCGGTGCTGGTGCTGGTGGCAGCTACCGATGATCTGTATGAAATGAAGGACTATGAGCTGGCGATCAAAACCGGTCGTAAAGTTATCAAAACTTATCCCAAGGCCAAGCCGGAATATTTACGATCGGTGTGGCTGGTGGTGGCCCATGCTTCGTTTGATATCACCAGTTACAAGGATGCGGAAGATGCTTATGTAAAGGTGTTGACGATGACGCCTAAACAGCAGAAGGCGTATAGCGATCTGTCAGAAAATCTGGCAGCATCCATTTACAAACAGGGTGAGCAGGCGCGACTACTGGAAGATTACAAGACCGCGGCCGGGCATTTCCTGAGGGTGGCGAAAGTGGTTCCTGGGGCTAAAATACGAGCCACCGCGGAATACGATGGTGCAGCTGCGTTGATTGCATTGAAAGACTGGCCGCAGGCTGCTCAGGTGCTGGTGAATTTCAGAAAACGTTATCCCAAACATGAATATCAGCATGATATAACCAAAAAATTAGCCATTGTGTATAAGGAAGATGGCAAATTATTACAGGCAGCAAATGAATTTGAGCGCATCGAGCGAGAGTCAAAGGACAATGATATCCGCCGTGAAGCACTGTTGCAGGCAGCTGAACTGTATGAAAAAGCGGAAAACGAAGATCGAGCGCTGGCGGTTTACAATCGTTTTGTTAAATACTTCCCAACGCCCATCGAATTTGTGCTGGATACGCGGCAGAAAATCGCCGACATCTATTTAAAGAGAAAACAGCATAAATTGTATATTGCAGAGCTTAAAACCATCATCAGGGCCGATGCCAGGGCAGGTAAGGCGCGCACAGACCGTACCCGCTATCTGGCGGCCAAGGCTTCTTTGGTTATGGTAGAACCGCTGATGGACAAATACACTCAGGTGAAACTGGTCAAGCCTTTCAAACGCAATCTGAAGAAAAAGAAAAAGCGTATGAAGACAGCTATAGATGCGTTTACCAAATTAGTGGATTACGAAGTGGGAGAAGTGACGGCGGCGGCCACTTATTATATTGCGGAAATTTATATGCAGTTTAGCAAGGCCTTAATGACTTCGGAGCGGCCAAAAAATCTGAACGAGCTGGAACTGGAACAGTATGAGCTGGTGATCGAAGAGCAGGCTTTTCCATTCGAGGAAAAATCCATTAATGTGCATGAGAAGAATATGGAGCTGCTGGACCTGGGCATATACAATGAATGGATCGATAAAAGCATAGAGAAACTGGCCGCTATAGTGCCGGCCCGTTATGCCAAGCCTGAAGTGAAAAGTGAATTTGTACGCAGCATGGTGCCTGATTTTTACCGATCCAAACCTGAACCGGTGAAACAGGAAGTAGAGTCCAGCCCTGAAACTAAAGATGCTTCCACGGTGATGATAGAGGCCGGCTCATGAGTAGCTACTGGCCAATATGGATGCGACTGTTAGTGGCGTTTGCATTGTTGTCACTGGCCGCCTGTGCCGGTGGGCCGTCGAAAACATCCGGTGCCGGGCGCGTTATTGTTCATAATATCGATGAAGATGTGAACGATGACTTTGATCGCGCGGTTAGTTTGCTGCAGAGTAAACAATACGATAAGGCCATCAAAATACTTGAATCGGTTATTCAGCGTGAAAAACGGGCACCTGCCCCCTATGTTAATCTGGGCATGGCCTATATGCTGAAAGGTGATAACAAGCAGGCTGAGGATTATTTTCATCAGGCTCTGAAACTGGAACTGGGACATCCTGAGGCAAATAACGAACTGGGTCAGTTGTATCGAAAAACCGGTCGCTTTAGAGAGGCCCGCAAAGCTTATCGAAATGCATTGGCCGATAACCCGGATTATTTGCCGGCGGTACGAAACCTGGGCATTTTATGTGAGATATACATGCATGATTTGAAGTGTGCACTGGAGCAGTTTGAAGTGTATCTCACTTATGCGCCCAATGATGAAAAGGTACAGATCTGGGTCACAGATCTTAAACAAAGGCTGGGACGTTAAGGGGTATTATTATGAAGATGAAAAATATCTCTGCTATTATTCTGATGTTTATGTGTTTTTCTGTGATGGCAGCAGACAAGAAAAAAGATACAACGGCTAAGGAATTGTCGGGTATTTCGATTATTGGTAATAAAGAAGCACCCAAGTCATTATACATTGTTCCCTGGAAAAATTCGGAAGTGGGTGTCGAATCCAGTTTGAACTCAGGGCTGTTGGATGAAACCATGAAACCGGTGGATAAAGAAATATTCATGCGCGAACTCGATTATTATGAGTTTAGCCAGAGTCAATAATAACGGAAACGTGATTTCAGATTTTTAAAATGAGGAGTTTGTGATGGATGTAATCCAGTCTATCGTCCTGTTTTTTCAAACAGGTGGTCTTTTTATGTACCCAATCCTGATTGTATTTTCGGTCGGTATGGCGATCTCCCTGGAGCGCTTCATCAAGCTATCCAGTGTACGCCGAGTCAACCGCAAAATGTGGAACAAGGTGCATCCGATGCTGGAGGAAGGTGATTTTGATCAGGCCAGGGAATTGATTGCGGAAGATAATTCCACTATTAGTAAATTGCTCACCATGGGGTTGGCCAGGCAGGGTTCGGTTCGACGTCGTGACGACATCGAAATCGCCATGGAAGAGAGCATGATGGAGATCATTCCACAGCTGGAAAAGCGAACCCCGTATATTGCTCTGTTCTCGAATATCTCAACACTTTTGGGGCTTTTGGGTACCATTATGGGCCTAATCGAGGCATTTACCGCTGTGGCTAATGCCAATCCGGCGGAAAAAGCAGATTTGCTCTCGGCCAGTATTTCGGTGGCCATGAATACCACCGCATTTGGTTTGATGGCGGGTATACCCTTGTTGATTGTGCATGCTTTCCTGACATCCAAAACCGGTGAAATTGTCGATAGTCTGGAAATGGCTTCGGTGAAAACCCTGAATATTATTTCAGACTTTGCCAAACGCCAGACGGCCCTGGCGGCGAAGAATGTCTAGACGTTCCCATCACGGACGAAATAAGGAAGCGCCTGAGCTCGATATCACGGCCTTTCTTAATCTGATGGTGGTGCTGGTGCCGTTCCTGCTGGTGTCTGCGGTATTTTCCAGGATTACCATTCTGGAACTGAACATACCCACGGCGGCGGGGGCTTCTCAGCCGAGTAAAATCAAGCTCAGTGTGGAAGTGATCATTCGCGAAAAGGGGCTGGAAATTGGTAATGGACGCAAGACTATTGCCCGTTTCCCGAAAAAAGACGACGAATACGACCTGGCTAAATTATCCGAGTACCTGTTAAAAATTAAAGGTACCTATCCAGATAAAACCGATGCCATGGTGTTGATGGAGCCGGATATCGAATACGATTATCTGGTGCTGATAATGGATGCGGTACGCTCAGCAGAAGTCCGCGTGCAAGGAGAGGAAGAAGTACAGAAAATTGCGCTGTTCCCGGATATTTCTATTGGGGATGCGCCATGAAAACCTCCCGTCGTATGAAACGCATGGGTCGCAGCAAGAAGAAAACCCCGGGGATGAATCTGACATCGTTAATGGATGTATTTACCATACTGGTATTCTTTCTGCTCACCAATTCTGCCTCCACCGAAGTCATGGAGCCACCCAAGATGATCACCTTGCCGGCATCGGTGGTGGAAACCAAACCCAGGGAAACCGTGGTGGTGCTGGTCACTGAAGACAATATCCTGATCAATGGCAAAGTGGTTGCGGTTACACTGGAAGTCGCTGATACCAAGGCCGTCGTCATTGAAGGCATTAAAGAGGTACTGGTGCAAACCAGGAAAAACGTGATCGGAGTCAGAATGCGCAACGCCCCAGAAACCCCGGAGGTAACCATACTCGCCCATAAAACCATTCCTTTCAAAGTGCTGAAAAAAGTCATGTCCAGTTGTACCAGCGCAGGATATGGGAAAATATCACTGGCTGTTATCCAGAAGGCCTCGCAGAGTTAGTCCGTGAATAGCCAAGTATTCGAAGAGCAAGAGCAAATCAGTCTGCAGATCGAAGCCGCTCAACAGAAAATTGTTGAGCTGGAGGATGAGCTTCGGAAGACAGATATTGCCCTGGATGGCTTGCATACCCAGAGTGAGAAATACCGATTACTGGACGAAATCAGTGACCGGCTGAGTATGCTGAACAAACTGGATGGGGCAGGGCTGGTCTGGGGTGATGAGGTGTCTTCGGATCAGGCTGAACAGAAAATTCAGCAGCTAAAAAACCAGGCTATTATTTTTGATGATGAAGTTCTGCTGAAGCAGCAGGCCCGGGAAAGAATTAAAGACGGCATCCAGAGTGTCATCGCCAAAATCAGCCTGCTCAATGACGAAATCCTGGTCATACAGGAACGCGCCGAAGAGCGAGAAAATGAGTTTGTAATCGAGCGTGAAATGGTCGCTCCACCCTACCAGGACATGGTCATGCCCTGGACCATTCAGGGTGAAGACGAAAAACGCTTCCGTAAAATTCTGCTGATTACCGTTCTGGTCAGTGTCTTATTGGGGTATTTGATACCCCTATGGAATATTCCCCTGCCAGACCGGTTTGAACCGGTGGAGATTCCTGAACGACTGGCCAAGCTGATCGTGAAAAAAGAGCCACCCAAGCCGCCACCCGAGGTAAAAGAACTGCCCCAGGATGAAAGCAAGGAGAAAAAACCGCGTAAGGACAAACCCAAGCCGAAAAAAGAGGAGACTCAGATCGCTCGAGCCAAGGCGGAAAGCTCTGGTCTCATGGCCTTCAAGGATAATTTTGCCGATTTAATGGATGATGCGGCTGAAGACAAGCTCGGTGCCCAGGCCCGTATCAGTAACAGGGGACAGAAAGCCCGGTCCACTGCGCGCTCCCTGGTTACGGCCACGGCCACCGGTGGTAGTGGTGGTATCAAAACCGCAGGCCTGAGTCGTAACGTGGGTGGCGCCGGTGAGGGACTCGAGGGTGTGAGCTTTTCGCGGGTTGAGAGCGCAATCGGCGGTGATTTCTTTGGCGATGAACGACCGCTCAGTGATGGACCTGGCCCATCCCGCACCGATGAAGAAATTCAGATTGTGTTCGATCGATATAAGGCCGCCCTGTACCGGATTTATAATCGCGAATTACGTAAAAACCCCACCCTGCAGGGTAAAGTGGTGCTGCGTATGACCATTGAGCCGAATGGTAAAGTGTCCCACTGCAAAATCGAATCCAGTGATCTAAAATCACCCAATCTGGAGAAGAATATCGTCGCTCGTGTATTGAAATTTAACTTTGGTCCTAAGGAAGATGTACCGGCATTGAGCATTCTCTATCCTATCGACTTTTTACCTGCATCCTGATCCAGAAGCCGGTTATTTTATGGCCTGTGTCAGGGAAAAATCCTGCTACCACACAGCTGAAAAAATAGCGTGCCTGTCCGATATCGGGAAAATCCCCTAATTTCCCGTCTAAAATGCATAAAAAACAGTAGTTTATATAGGTTTTTTTAAAGTAAAAACGCGCTAATTGAGGGCTGCTTCACAGCAGAGATGATTACCTGGAACCTATAATCAAAGTGTTCCATAAATGACAAACGACTCGGATAAAAAACTTGATTGAAAACGAACCGGAATAATGCGTATCAATGTAAGCACAGATACTTTCAAACGCCGGATTGCATTCCTGTTGTTTGCAGTCCTCTGCGGCCTGTTGCCTGTTGAAAATGCCTTTGCCTTACCTGATCTGAGTTTTTCTACTAGTTTTACACCGGCCGAAACCGGACGGACCTATATGGATATTGGCGGCACCTGGAATGGAAGTTCTGAAGTGACCACCGGTGATCGCTTTAATTTCACCATTACCAATTCCAGTTCTGTTGGTACTACATCCGCCTACGATATTCGAGATATCCCAGTTACTGTACCTACGGGGTTTGTACTGGCATCCTCATCGGTGTCAGTTTTGGATTCCGGTTGCAGCAACAATATGTCTGCATTCGCGAGCCAGTCTGGTGCCGGCAATCCTGTAACCATCAATATCTTATCGAATACTAGTACGGAAATTAATCCGGGGTGTAGCTATGAATTTAGATTTCGTCTGGAAACCGATATTACTGCGAATCCGGGTAATCAATCTCTGGGTTACAGTGTAACTTACAATACCGTTAATAATGACAATGCATCTTCTGCTACGGTTACTACTACGCAAAGTATTGCAGTAAATGCGGGTGGCCTGTCGGTAAACAAATCCGGTCCAGCTGCTCCGGTTGCCGACGGTGCAACCGTTAGCTTTAGTGTTGTTATTACCAATACCGGTAATGGTGGTTTATTCGATGTGCGGCTGACGGATGTACTGGGCAGCCACTTCGACCCCTTAAGCTTGGTGATTATCCCACCAGGATTTCCATCAGGTTCAGTCATTTCCGCAAACCAGTACGAGTTTGATTATCTTGATCCATTGCAGACCGTTATTTTGACGGTGCAGGTGGATGTTGACGTTGATCCCACCATTACCAGCTGTCCGGATCTGGTGAATACTGCAAATATCACCGAACGTACTACCGACCAGAATGCTTCAGATACAGCAACTGTGGAGATTGATCTCTCAGCTGCTCTGTCTTTGACCCATGATGGTAACAGTTTTTGTGAATTATGTGGCGATGGTACGGTTCGCTTGCTGGTGCAAAATACCAACAGTGTGACTTTAACCGATGTTGTGGTGACTGAAAATTTGCTGGCATCTGGTTTGAACTATGTGCCGGGCACGACACAGATTTCCATAGATGGTGGTGGTCTGGTTCCCAGGGCAGATCCAACAGGCTCAGCTACTGTTTTTACCTGGAGCAGTACTCAAATTCCTGAGTTGGCCAATATGTACGCGGCAACCGGCAGTCCGCCCAATAGTATCGAGATTTATTTTGATGTGCGGCGGCCACCAAATACTGAAGAAGATTTGACCTTGGCGGTACGAGATATTATCGCTTCAGCGACCTATGATGATGTTTGTTCAAATGGCCCCTATACAGCGACCCCCCCATCATTTTTATTGCCCATACAGGAACCACTTCCTGCCATTGTGAAAGAAGGTCGTAATGTAGAAGCGGGTATGAATTCGGGTAATTATCAACCCATAGTGTATGGCCATGAAAACGACGACATCATCTGGCGGGTGAATATCCAGAATGGCGGTCAGGCAGATTTGCAGGATTTATTAATTGCCGACACCGTGGGTGGTAATTTTGTAATAAATTATATCTGCTTCAATGAGGGTTCTGCTGAGACTACGGCTATTGCTAACAACGGAGGATCAGCTGGTCCTGGTTGTGTTGCTTTCGATCCGACCTATCCTCCTACGGCTTTGTTAGATGTAGCCGGGCCGGGTAACACTAATTACTTTTACGTGGGTCGTATTCTCCCCGGCCAGTGTTCAGTACAAACTAATAGCGCCGACATCGAATGGGGTTGTGAAGCAGATTCATCGACGGGTGTTGGTGGCATTTTGGCCACATCAATTCCCACCGCCACTAACCCTGCACCTGGTAGTACGCAAATGAGTACCGAAGGTAGTGGCGCATTAGATGCCGGCTCAGTTACCCAGGTCATTACCGGTGTTGATGGCGGACCTGAGGTAGGAAGCCGGGGCATAGTGACCATTACAGTTGAAAACGATACCGGGGGCACTATACGAAATGTAGTGCTGGATAATGCTTTTCCCTCCGAATATGTAGTAGATATCACAGCGCCAATCACCTTTAACTATACCTATGCATACGGAGCTGTTTATGACGGTGTTGCGGATGAGATGACCCACAACATTGATCTGGATCCTGCGGATATATTAACCAACACCAATCCGCGATTTACTATTCATAGTGGTACAGATCAGGGTGATGAGCCTTTAGTGGATTACAATCTATTCAGACACGGTGATTTATTTACCATCAGCTTTGAAATTGTATTGATTAATACTGGTCATTTTGATCGTGCAGCAGATATCGATGCCACTCCTGAAGATGATTCAACGTTAACTACAATTGCTCCGCTGGTGCCAACTGATCCTGATAATGGTGATAATAATAATGGCGATGTTAACACCTGGACACTGAATAATAATCTGACCATCACCTACGACGATACCTGTACCTTCGCGTCAGGTATTACCTACCTTGATAGTCAAGCTTTTGAAGTTGATGTGGAAGACCTCGATCTTGACATGTCTTCTGTTATTTATGTTCTGACCGATACCGGATCAGTTAATCTTGATGTGGATATAACCAATAACGGCGGACATGTAGCGTCTAATTTCTTTATCTACATAGCCTTTGGTGAAGCGATGACGGTAGTTAATAATGATCCGCTTTTGCTGCCAACAGGTTGTGATTTTGTCTCGGCACCATTGTCTCACCCATTGTGGAATGTGCCCGATGATATACCTCAGGCACCCAGAGCACCAACGCTGGTCATGTGTTCCGACACCACAGGAATGACGAGTATTACACCTGGAACGACACGAACGTTGATCTTTAATGTTGAAAAAAATGCCGCTGCCACATTTGATGACCTGACTTTTCGTGCCGATGTAATCGGTGAAATTACACTAAGTAATAATAATGCATTGGTGTTGCCAACACCAACAGCAATTGAAACGTCGACCACACCCTTTAAACAAATAACACCGGTAGCTAATAACTATACCCAGGATGCTTTTCGTTCACGTGTCATTGGTTTTAATTTAACCAAGTCTCAACAAGTAGCCTGTGTGGAAGATCCACCAGCGGTTCCATTTCCCGTACCAACATTACCACCTGCATTCGATACCGATGTCACCATCGGTGAGGATTGTACTTTTCACATAGAGGCCGGTGGCTGGTTTGGCTTTGACACGCCCGGTTTTGCCTTAATCGCCGTTGAAGATGTTACTGTGACTGATGATTTACCTGATCCCGACCCTCATGGTGGGCAGGGTTATATCTCACATACAACTACTATTACAACAGGGATACTGGGGCTTAGTCTTGACGGTGGCGCAGTAGCCGATCTGGATGAAACAAATATAGACTGGTCATTTAATCCTTCTAGTGGCACAGGTATTATTGAAAAAGGCCAATGGTTCAGAACGGATATCACCACGCGAATTTTGAATGACGACGTGGATGATCGTGCGGCCCCTAATTTTCATGGCCAGACCAGTACCAATGTTGCACGTGCATCATTCACTGCCGTGTTTGACACCCTCTCCATAGATGTTTATGAAAACAGGGTTCCATCCATACCCGGTTTCCCGCCCTTAACCGATCGTACCATTGATTTAACCGTCACCGAACCTCTGCTAACCGTGACCAAGGAAGTCTGTAACGAGACTTTAAATGGTACTGGGCCAAGTTGTAGTGTATTTTCCGATACACTTATAAACGACGGTGATACTAACGATTCGTATATTTATAAAATTACTATAGAGAATGCTGCTGGACGTGCGCCGGCATTTGATATTATTTCAACAGATACCCTGGGGCTGGATGCGGTTGATCTAATGACCGTGATGCCATTTGATAGTGATGGGCTGGATAACGATGGCGATGGTTTAGATGAAACTCAAGGTGATCTTGACGAAGCCTTTATCTCAATCGGTGATACTACCCTGGCAAATGGCATAGCGCCGGTCATTACAGTGACCAATACCGCCCAGGTCACCAGTCTACCTCTGCTAAGAATCGATGGGGGTGACAGCGTAACATTTTATTTTCGTGTCAACCCCGATCCGAGGATTGCGCCATTACAGACAATAACCAATAACGTAAACATACAATATGACACACTGGCCGGTGATTTTGGTAATCAGAACCCGCCACAAATTGATAACACTCCGAATTTGCCAGATACCGATGCTTATGGTCGCGCCCGTATATATAACATCGCAGATTCAGTCGATATACAGATGATTCCGCTAGTGGCAGACCCGAAAGCAATTATCGAATTATCAAATACATCCCTGGGCGGTTCACCGCAGGAAGTGGTTGTCGGTGAAGAAATACGTTATCAGTTGACTGCCCAGTTGCCAGTGGCGAATTTAAGGAATTTTAAAATTCGTGATCAGCTGCCCGCTGGTGTTCGTTGTACTGAAGTTCCAGCAATCAATCTTACAGATGATGATGCGTATAAAGATGCTGGTTTTGATCCGGGTGGCCCTCCAATTTCAACCAGCTGTACCAGCACGGGTACAAACGATTATGTGGAATGGGATTTTGGCGACCAGAGATTAACCGATGATACGTCGCCCGTTTTTGATTTTGTGGTCGATTTTGTTGCACGTGTAGAGAATTCAAATATAACGGTTAATGGTGCCACTATCACTAATGGCGGCGGTGCGGTTAATCCGCTTACCTGCGAAGGTGGTGTTGCAGTTTGTTACGTTAATGAAGCAGGGGCGCCTATAGCACTGGATTTTGCACCGGTGAGCATTGTTGTACGCGAGCCGGGAATAACCTTAACCAAGGAGTTCTCTATTGGTGGAGTTGCTTTGACGCCTGCTGATACGGTGGATGCGGGTGATGTTTTAACGGTTACTGTGACAGCAGAAAATAACACTCCGGATGTGGCGGCATATAATTTACGTGTGCTCGATATTCTGGTTGGAACCGACCTGACTTATGTTGGCAACATAAGTGGTACTCATCCACCGGATAATGTTGATGTCACTACTCTGGGTGCAGACCAACCGATCTTTAGCTGGGATTTTGATAATGCTGATTATGAAATAGGCCCGGGTGTAATAAAAACGTTTACCTTTGATGTAAGTGTTGATATCACGGCGCAACCACTTGAAAGACTAGATAACACCATACAGGCCATTTGGGACTCCATACGAAAACTGGATCCTGCTACAGGCCTGCCTATAGCCTTGAGTTCAGTGGGTCTGGCTGCGGATGGTACTGAACTGGGTTTAAGAAACGGCGTTTTGCCGAATGCAGGTGGCACGCTAAATAATTATGAAGCAGAAACGGATACTTTCACCTCAGTGCAGCCATTGACCATGAGCAAAACCGTTCCCGATCCGGCTATAGTGCCCACCATCGGTGCCCATGAGCATTTCCGCATAGAAATCCTGTTACCGGAAGGTACTACCCACAATCTGGTGGTAACCGATGATCTGGCCGTGGGCAATATCAGCTATGTGCTGGCCAATAATGCGGACTTTGATATTACTTATACATTTGAGGGTATTGCCAGTATCAACCCTCCTCCTCTGCCTGCCATTCCGGGTCCTGTCGAGGAAGCCGCATTTAACTCTTTCCCCACCGTTGATACAGCGACGACTGCAATCTGGGATATTGGTACGGTGGTCACCGATCAAACTGCGGCGCCTGGCACTTCTGCCCCGAGGATTATTATCGATTACTACGCCCGGGCCAATAATGAGTTGCCTTTACCCAGTGCAGTTGCAGGCAATACCCTGCGTAATTCGGTTGATGTGGATTATACCCATGGTGAGACCAGTGCAGCGGCACCAACACTGACGGCTCTCACACCCGAGGTGACGGTGGTCGAACCGGTACTCACCGCGGGCAAGGCTTCCAGCAATATTACCTCCCCCGGTGTGGCTCCCGATGCCGGTGATGTTATTGAATATACCCTGAGCATCAGCAATGCCGATGTGCCGAATATATCTACCGCCTATGATGTCAATATCGTCGACACCCTGCCGCCTGAAATGGTGCTAGTCGATGCCATCGACTTTACACCGACAGCATTTATTAACGGTTCAGCAGTTACCGGTTTTGTGCCGACTCCCGCTGGTGCTCCTGGCGGACCGCTCATCTGGGGCCATGGCAATGGCGATGACAGTCTGGACATACCGCGCAATGAAACCCTGGTCTTAACCTATCGGGTGGTGTTGCTGAATACCGTGGAGCCGAATCAGGTCATCAGCAACAGTGTCTGGTTTGACTGGACCTCCTTAGACAGTGCCAGCCTGTTTGAAACCGACGCCTATGAACGTACAGGTGCGGGTTGTCCTACAGTTACTGCACCCAACACATACTGCGACACCACCGATGTACCATTGACCATCATCGATGATAATACAGTGCTTAAATCCATCATCGATGACAGCTATGATGTGGCGCCACTGAGTACGGCAGTTGATGGCACCGTGCGCATCGGTGATACCGTTAGCTATCAACTCGCGGTGACATTACAGGAAGGTCACACCGACAATGTCAGCCTGCAGGATACATTACCAGCAGGCCTGGAGTTTGTTGCGGTACAAAGGATTAATGGCGATCCCAGTTCCGGTTACGACCCCCCGGCATCCGGTGCTGGTTCGAACTTTTCCTATGCCACGATTCCAGCCACTAATGTTCCC
>JBLYYN010000188.1:0-5898 GCA_048550535.1 Gammaproteobacteria bacterium | reverse complement strand
TTCAGGTGTATAGTACGTTCGAGTTCGGTATTTCATATTCAACACTCCATCTTTTCTTCTTTAAAGATAAAGTGTTGCGTCGATCAGTTGAAGTCACCCCGCATAGCAGACATTCGACATTTATAACTGAATGATTTATATAAGCGGTCATTCACAGAAAATAGTTATTTCACTCTTCTTGTAAGTAATTGATATAAATGGGAGTACGGTATATGTTATCTCTTAGAAACCCAATAACAAGGAATTAGTTCTGCCTTTTGTCCCTCAAAAAACAATACAAGCAATACCTAAGTGACTGATTTATAATTAATTATGGTGTAAATGTAGGTGGTATTGATGGGCGATAACAGCAAAAAATTCCGTTAAACAGATTTTAGCCTTCATGGAGAAATATGAGCAGTCCCTTAGTCTACATTGACCAAAATATTATCGGCCTGCAGTTGCAAGGTGTTATGAAACTCTGTAAGCGAGATAATCTTATTTGGGTTTACTCAAAAGAGCATTTTGCAGAGATCAGGCGCTCTAATGAACCTGAGAGATACTTGAGCGTACTAAATGATATTGATGCAAAAATGTTAGATCTCGTCCTTGATAAAAATTGGAAGCTAACTGGTGAAGCAAGGCTAATCGAACACGAGACCCCATACAAGAATTATGAAAATTATATTGCAGCAATAGGTGATGTTGAATTCGATGACACTATTTTTGATCCATTCCAAGTTTGGGTTAACGGTGGTGGAGATGAAGGGCCATTAAAAGAGCTATCCGAAAAATTTGCACAGCAAATTCTACAATTAACTTCAGATCTACCCATTGATACAACAGAAATAACAGATAAAGTTGAATCAATCAAACCCGAATTTGACTCAATGGTTGATGAGTTGATATCAAACGGTAATGATATTAAGAAAACTAGAACAGCTCTTGGTGATGAGAAGGGCGCTATTGGTGGTGTTTCTGGTGAGAAGCAAATCAAGCAAATTTGGGAAATCATAACCCCTACCATGAATGGTATGGATGTTAGTTGTGACCAATTCTTTGGGTTTGATCCTATTGATAAACAAGGCTATGAATTGTGGCCGATGTATCTCGGTATAATTGGTTGCAACTCGGTCATGGATATACTGGGGTTTCAAGCTGAAAAGAAGTGCAGAAAAATAAATAAAATTCACAACGTAAGAAGTGACGCTGGTCATATTGCAATGGGTGCATATTGCACAGCCATTATGTCGACAGATAAGCGCCTGGTGAAAAGAGCGAGAGCTATATATGAATACAAAAACATAGGCACATCACCTATCTTGGTCGAACAATCGGCTAACAAGCCAATCCAGTCGACCGCTGACGCGTCGGCTGATTGAGACGTTAGCGTTATGGAGTAGTCGAACCACATGAGTGAAGGACAATTTAATTGCATAGTAATACTCGACGCCATACCTGAAGGTGAATTAAATACAGCGAGGCGTCTTAGAGAAAACCTAGAAGATTTAGCTATGACCTTGCTGACTCGTCTTGAAGTTCGGTATATACGCATTACAGTCATAAATGATCTAGAAAAAGGCATTGAGACCATCATAGATGAAATCAAGAGCACAGCATTAAAACCTTGGCTTCATTTGGAAGGTCATGGTCTAACGGATGAAAGCGGGTTTCTTACTGCAAACGGAACAACCTGCACTTGGGAAAGTTTTAAAAACTCAATTACGCCGATAAATGTTCTTGCAGGATTCAACGTATTTCTAATACTGGCTACTTGTTTTGGAGGAAGTTTTGCGAGAACTATTGTGACTTCAGATCGCGCTCCAGTATTAGGTTTGGTGGGGCCAATAGAAGAAGTAAAATCAGGTCATATTGAAGATGGGTTTCTTGCCTTTTATCGAGCTTTTTTCGAAGCATCATCTCTAAAAGCAGCACTAGACGCTCTAAATGCTGCAAGTCCTGGCGTTCAGTACTATCGAACTACTGCGGAACAGTTCTTTTATGATGTATGGTCAAACTACAAAAAACATCATTGCACTGAAAAAGAAATTGGAAATAGGATTAAGCGAATATACCGAATGATAAAAGCACAAAAACCGCCAAGACTACCTAGCATTGGCCAAATAAAGAGAAATTTTAGAAGCCAAGAGCAAGTGTTATTTGAGAAGTATCGAAATTGCTATTTTATGTACGATATTGAAAAAGCAAATCAGGAAAGGTTTCCAGTTACTTATGAAATTGCAGAAGAATATGCATCACGCTAACAAGCGCATGCAGTAGGAACAAAGTGCCCGCTACGCGTTCATTTTGACCGCTGATGTGAGGCGTTATGTTTGTAATAAATCACACGAGCCTTAATCATGGTTGACTACACGAACCCAAAAGACATGTCAGAAGAAGATGTAAATAAAAGATACCATGATATTTAGAAAAATGCGGTAGGTAATTTAAAACATGATGTCCAAGCAAGTCTATTAGCTATCGAAATGAATAGGAGATTCATTGAGAATTCTGCAAAGAGCAATAATTAAAGGGGTCGGTGACAACTGAGAATCATTAGTGTTATCGTTTGTCACCGACCCCTTTATTCTTAAATCCATCTGGCCCGGCGGCACCAGCGGAGGGGAATTATCCAGACACCCATAATAACAATAGGATTAACTTGAATTTAAATTCTTGTTTTTATTGGCTATTATCATGGGTGTCTGGATAAGCTGATGAGTTCTCCCGTTCACTGTCTCGACAGATGGCACCAAGCTTGTTTGGTCGTCGTTTTTAACTAACATGGTACAGGACTGATTTTCTATCACCCAGAACCCTTGCACCTTTATTTGTGCTTGATGAATGTACCGTCGCAAAAAAGTTTGTTTGATTGATAGGGAAATACGAAGTGCTGCATGATGCTGCGAATTTAAAATAGTCGGCAGGGTTATTTGTTGGATTTTGCAGGTTTAGAGAGATGCGATCGGATCTAGGTTTTTTGCGAAAAGGGTGTTTATGTATTCTATACATTTGTTGGTCAAACACTGTTAACGCTTGCGCAATACCAGGCTGCCAATGGAGTAACCGGCCCCGAAAGAGCAGATAACCCCCTGGTCTCCAGCCTTCAGGTCCTCGTGATACAAGTTGAAGGCGATCAGGGAGCCGGCAGAGGCGGTGTTGGCGTAGCGGTCTAGCACGATGGGCGCTTCTTCGGTGCTGGCTTCGCGGCCCAGCAGGCGTTTGACGATCAGGGTGTTCATGTTGATATTGGCCTGGTGCAGCCACCAGCGCTTGATTCCGGTGACTGGGATGTCGAGGCTTTCCAACTGGCTGCTGATATGCTCGGCGGCCATGGGGCAGACCTCCTTGAACACCTTGCGGCCATTCTGGTGGAAGAGCTTGTCCGGGGAGTAGGGGGCGGCGTCTGTGGCGCGGGTGATATGACCAAAGTTGGAGCGGATATTGTTGGAGAAGCTGGTGACGGTCTTGGTATCCAATATGTCGTAGCTGTGCTCTGAGGTGCAGGTCTCGGCATTTTCGATAATGGTGGCCGTAGCAACATCGCCAAAAATAAAATGGCTGTCGCGATCACAGAAGTTGACCTGCGGTGTTGTTAGTTCCGGGTTGATGGCGAGTACGCAGCGCGCGGTACCAGCGGCGACCATTTCATAGGCGCGCTGCAGGGCAAAGGTGGCTGCCGAGCAGGCCACCAGCATATCGAAGCCAAAGCCCAGAATGCCCAGCTCGTTCTGTACTTCGATGGCAATGGCCGGATAGGGGCGCTGGGTATAGGCGCAGGAGACGATCACCGCATCTATATCTTCCGCTGTCTTGTTGGCTACCGCCATGGCCTTGCGGGCAGCGGCTACTGCCATTTCTGCCTGTTGGGAAAGCTCATTATCGCCACGTTCTTCCATAGCGGGGCGCATGCGGTTGATGTCGAGAATACCTTCCTTTTGGAAGACGTAACGGCTTTTGATACCCGAAGCCTTGGCAATAAATTCGGCACTGGACAGGGGCTTGGCTTCCATGTCACCCGTTTCGATCTCGCTGGCGTGATCGGCATTGAATTTTTCAGCGTAGCCATTGTAAGCCGTTACCAGCTCTTCGTTGCTGACGGCGTGTTCAGGCGTCCAGAGGCCGGTACCGCTGATTACAATCGGGTTTTTGGAATCTATCATGGGTGATAACTCTCTATTGGCCGTGAGGTTTCTCGAGCCCTAAAAATGGCGGGGGGGGATCCGTGATTCGTAAGAATCTTAAACAAGTGTATTAAATGAATGATTGTCGCGTAAAGCAGGTTGTTTATCCAGCCACTTTGCCTGGCTCTTAAAAAAACCGGATCAGAGAGCAATTAATTCCTAATATTAGAAACAATTTCTCTCTGGTACCTTTTTTATATTGAAGGCAGTGTGAAGTTATCAGTTGTTGGAGATGATAATCATTTATACATGTATGTCAATGATGTATTTATTGCTGGTGAAGTAGAGGGGGCGATGTCGTACGGGAATCCAGGCGTGTTTACATATAGTACCGGATGTTTTGTTTTTGACGAGTTCAGCTTGTTTCAAAGAACTGATTGATATTGATCGGGTAGACCATTGGGTGGGAGTAGATGCCGGTTTTGAACTTAACATGGAATAAAGGAGTAGTTTATGGCGGGCTTTGATGTGGCGGTATCTAAAACGCTTATACACGATTGTATACCATAATCACTGGTATTCTGGTATAGCAGGTATGAGGTCGTATGATAAAATGAAGGATACTGATACTAAAGCGGTAAAAGGCTAATCAAATATTAAGGAAAAATACATTATGAAAATCAAGTTCTCAATTTTCATGCCTCTGGTACTGATGTTGCTGTTGAATGGCTGTGTATTGTTTACGTCTCATTATGATGCAACCAGGCATGAGAATTTTACCAGGTTAAAGGCCATGCATTTTAAGTTGTTTGATAATTGGAGTGAAGCTTCCGATAGGGTGTGGAAAGAAAGCGAAGTGTCCGCATATTGCGATAAAGGTGATTTGAGTTTTAGAGAAGCATTTGAATATGCTAAATCCAAAGATGACTCGGATAAGACAGGTCAAAAAGCTGTGAAAATACTTTGGGAAGAATTTACTGCTAACTGCAAGTTTTCTTTGAAAAAGAAAAAGTTATTTAGTCAGGCATTTTTGAAGGAGCTAACTCCACAAATAGAATTAAATTATAACTATGCTATAGCCGGCGAACTAAGCCGCGTTGTTGCGCGATAAAGGAGGTTGCATGTCTACTTTAAGTGATTTGATTGAAACCGGTGGTGATGAAGCAAAAGAATTGATCAAGAAAAATTTGTTGGAACTCATATGGGATGCAAAGTCTGAGTCTGAAGTTGTAGTTAAAGAAACGGGGGATAAAATAGACAAATGGCTGATAATGAAAATCAATGGAGAAATTGATTCGGATGAGCTTGAAGCCTTGATCGACTCTCGACGTCGAGTTATCAGGCAGTTTCTTAATACGCAGGAAATTCAAGCCAGGGCCAGATTTGAGAAAGTGACAGTGGGTCTAATCAATCTGGTTCTGGATAAGGCGCTTGATGCTATTTTGTAATAGAAAAGGCGCAGTTATAGCATGGGTAGAATTTAAAAAAAGTGTTTGGTTCTAGGTATGCTGATGCTGCATGCATTTCCATCTTTGGATTAGCTTGAGTGATTTAAACTTTCTAGGTAATGAGCTGTCAGGCTACGGATTTGTGACTTATAGATGTGGGCTTTTATGGCTGCTTTCCCTGAAGAAGAGCAGGATGCGTTGCAGGCTTCGATAAGCTTTTTTTATTGTTGCTTTCCCTGAAGAAGTCTGTAGGGGTAGCTTAGGATGAGCCTTGCTTTTGATTTGAAATATGGCAGTTTCGATGGGATTTATGATTACTGCTTTCCCTGAAGAATTATATCGGGGTA